>CAIRSA010000236.1 GCA_903881085.1 uncultured Acidobacteriia bacterium | reverse complement strand
GGAGGGAATTTGGGGTCAGACAGCCCATTTTCGGCAAACACTGCCGAAAAAAGGTGTCAGACCCCAAATGCGACGCGTCGTTCCAGTCACTGAAAGCGACATTGGAATACCATTCTGCCTACTTCCGGCCTTAGGGCTTTTTGGGTGGGTCTTCCACCAGTTCTTCGAACTTGATGCCGGACTCGGTACCGAACTTGCGATAGAGGCGGAAGTCGGTTTCGTTCTTTACCAGGTACGAGCCTTCCTTGGAGCGCAGTTCGCTGCGCAGCGGGAGGACGTATTCCTTGTCATTGATTTTGATGAAGTCGTAGTTGAGGTCGAGATCCACTTTCTGGATCGGGTAGTCTGGCGGAATCTCCGTGCACTCCAGTTTGATGCGCATGATCATGCCGGTGTCGCGGTCGGCATAGATCACGCCGCGCTCTCCGGCTGTGATCTTGCGCTGGGAGCCGGCATGGTAGATGGTGTAGCTCGACCTTGATGCGGGGATTTCGAAGGCGATCACGTACATTATGCGCGTGCGTAGCTTGGCCAGGCGTTCCCAAGTGAATTGCGTGCCGCTGTGCTCGGCGAAGATGCTGTTGAGGATGCTGCCGAATTCGCCGGACGATGTCGCGCCGCCCAGTTTTTCATGAGTCACGGTGTCTGCAACGGATTTGCCGTTCACCATCATTACTTTGTATTTTTCCTGCTGTTCGAAGTAGGTTAGCTGCTCTTGAATGGTGTCGGCCGTGCGCCAGTTCTCAATACCCGTAGGGTCGACAAAACGGCGCGTCACCTGGGCGCAGATGTAGTTGGGCAGGTTGGCCGAATAGTTGCGGGCGTGGTCGGTGACCTCTTGCAGGATCTGATCGAAGTTCGCGGGCGGCGGGGTCTTCACGGGCGCCGCGGCGGTGGGCTTGGGCGGGGCGGGCGGCGGGGCATCGGGCAAGCCGTGCGAGGTTTCGATGAGTTCGCGGAGGGCGAGAACCGTGCGCGGGCCGGCGCCCATGATGCGCATCTCTTCCACGCGGCTGGCTTCGAGGTGATTGGTCAACTGGAACTTCTTGACCATGTCGGCGACCTTTTTATCGTCGAGGTGATTCTGCACGGAGGACTTGATGACGCCCTCCAGTTCATCGACGGTCACTTTCCGCTGGGCAAGGGCGAGCGAGGCAACCACGAGCAATAGGCACACGTATCGTAAATACATCATTCCTATTATTAGGCGTTTTGGCGGCGCTTTGGGTTTCCGGTTCCTTCTTCTTTGTTTGCGTCAGGCGCGCGAGACGGGGGATGGCATCTGGAATTCTTTGTTTGTCAGTGCCCAGAGGCTGTATACGCCCAGTGCCGTGCCGAAGGGGAACTTGATGAGTTCCAGGCAGGAGACGATCATTACGAGCACTCGGCCCCAGTTGTGGCCTAGCAGTAGGCCTATGCCGCCGATTAGGCTGGGAAGGGAAATCAGCCCCAGCAAGATTGCCCCGAGGCCAAAGATCGCGCCTAGAATCGGGATCGCGACGACGGAATCGTCGTGATCGGCGGCAAGGCCGATTACTGTTGCGAGCCCGCCGTAAAAAAGCAGGATCGCGATGGAGCCGAGAATTCCTAATACCCCTAGAACTGTGTGAAGTGTTGCTACAGCCTTTACATGAGTTGCCATAAACCCTCTCTGTTGATTAGATACGGGGATCGGGGGGTAAAGTTCAAGGGAAATATGTGGGGTGTTGCGGGTGGATGGCTGTCGGATGCCATGAGCCGAAGACCTCCTCGGTTCGTTATCTGTGTCCAGCTGTGCTTATCCGTGGTTAATGCCTCATTGCTTGTTTGGGTTGATGTTTTACAACAAATTAACCACGGATGGACACAGATGAATACAAGATATGGGATGCGTCAGTTGGCTGATAAGTGAGTCGCGGAGGAAGGGGAGGGCAGATTGCCAATCCAAGACCACTCGTTTTTCAGAAAGTGGTTGGGCGGAGGACCCCGGAGAGGCCACCCTTGAAAAGGCCGCAGCGTCGAGTTTATCGCTAATGGGGGACTCGTTGTAAAGTAAAAAGTTTTAGGTACAACAACCGTAGTGGCTGCGATGTGTGGTACAAAGTAACTGAGCCCATGGAATTAACAAAGCTAAAACGCAAGAGGGCCACCGATGAAGTGTACGAGGCATTGCGCCAGGCAATCCTTGGACGGAGCTTCAAAGCGGGTGAGCGCCTGCAAGTGGAAGAGATCGCGCAGAAGTTGGGAGTGAGCCTGACGCCGGTGCGCCATGCGATTCAGCAGTTGGCGACGGAGGGCTTGATCGATATTCATCCGCGTTCGGGCACCTATGTAGCCACGCTTTCGGCGCACGACATTGAAGAGACGTTTGAGATCCGCTGCGCGCTGGAATGCCTGGCGGCTGAAAAAGCGCTGCCCAATTTTAGCGATGCGAAGATCGCCCGGTTGCGCGATTTGCTGCGGATGCTGGGTGAGCCGATCATCAACGATGCCGATCTGAAGCGGCACGAGAAGCACAATCTGGAACTGCACCGTCTTATCATGGACACGGCGGGCAACAAGCGGTTGGCGGAGATGTACGAGAGTTTGAATGCGCACATCAAGATCGCGAGGATTCACGGGGCCGAGGCCGGCGGCAGCGGTTTTGCGGAACGGTTGGCCGAAGAGCATGCCGAGCATGTGGCGATTGTGGAAGCGATTATCGCTAAAGATTCGAGCCGTGTGACTGCGGCGATGCGCAAGCACATTTACCGCGCCAAGGATGCCCTGATAGGCAGCTTACACGCTACACTGTAAGTCTCATGCCATTTCTTTCGTTGCCACTGATTTCCCGGCGCTCAGTAGCGCTGGCACCGTTTGGTATTGTCATGTCCCGCGCTGCCACGACATCGCAGCACTGGGCGTTGTTATCCGATACGCATATTCCGGCGAACGCGGAGGATTCTTATCGCGGATTTAAGCCGGTTGAAAACTTAAAAACGGTAGCCGCGCAGGTGGCGGCGGCCAAACCTGAAAGTGCCTTTATCTGCGGCGATCTGGCGCGGCTGGAAGGCTTGCCGGCGGATTATGAACAGTTGAAGGGGTTGCTGGCGCCGGTGACGGACAAGGCCCCGACGGCGATGATCCTGGGCAACCACGACAACCGCAAGAATTTTCTGGCTGGCTTTAGTTCATCGCAGAAAGGAACGCAATCCGTGCAGGGCAAGCACGTGCTGGTGGTGGACGGGCCAGCGGTGCGATTCGTGTTTCTCGATTCCCTGCTCCAATCCAACGTTACGCCCGGCCAGTTGGGCAAGGCGCAGCGCTCCTGGCTTAGCGAGTTTCTGAAGAACTCCAATGATAAGCCGACTATGATTGCGGTGCACCACCCGCCCGACGATGGCGATGGGTCGCTTACGGATTTCCAGTTCCTGTTCCAGATTGTGAAGCCGCACAAGAAGGTGAAGGCCATTTTCTACGGCCATTCGCATGTGTACCGGTACGATGTTATGGATGGCATTCATTTGGTGAATTTGCCCGCTATTGGGTACAACTTCTCTGACGATCAGCCTGTGGGGTGGGTGGATTCGGTGCTTACGGCACAGGGCGGGGATTTCACGCTGCACGCCATCGGCGGGAATCGCGAAAAGGACGGGAAGACGGTTTCTTTGAAGTGGCGCGGTTAGTTCGCGTGTGGCGGAAGGCAGGCCGGCGAAACCTGCTTCGCTAAGGCTACAACGTGCAGGCCGGACGCAGATAGCCAATCCAATGCCACTCGTTTTTG
>CAIRSA010000235.1 GCA_903881085.1 uncultured Acidobacteriia bacterium | reverse complement strand
GTGTCTGCCGTCTCGACTTTCGTGTCGAGACGTTTGGGTTTGGGCTTTGCTGCCAATGCAAGCATTCACGTATTTGAAGGCGTTGCGAACGCGTCGAGACGAGTCTCGACGCGGCAGACACGAGTGTCCGCGCCACCATTTCATCGCAGCCTACACTATAGGCGGCTCCCAATGTAAGTGACATTGGAATGAGACGCTGCGCCACGTCCATAGCTGCAAAGTTATTTTTGTGCGGTGCCTCAGCGCGGGATTGAACCTTTATCGGTAACTAAAACCACTCATTAGAATTTCCTTTGCAGCTGTGATAAAATCTACACAGTTCGAGGTAGTCGTTGGGGGATGAAAATCAGCATTGATCCGGCTTGTCCAAGCCGTGCCCCCATATTTTTGAAAACGAGGAGTTGCAAAGTATGCAATCTAGTAGTCGGGCCCTGTGGGCTTGTTTTTCCCTGTTATTGGTACCCGCTCTTGTCTTAGGACAATCTGAGCGCGGCACCATTTCCGGAATGGTAAAAGATCAAAGCGGGGCGATCATCGCCGGCGCGAAGATCATTGTCACCAACACCGGCACCAACGTTGCAGTTGTTGTCACATCATCCGAAAAAGGCGATTTCACCGCGCCGAGCCTGCAGGCAGGCAACTACACCGTCCGCGTTGAGAAGCCCGGCTTCCGTCCTGAATTGCTCACCGGCATCGCGCTGAACGCATCCACTGACGTCCGTGCCGACGCTACGTTGGAAATCGGTTCCACCACTACCGCGGTCGAGGTGGCAGCTTCCGCACTCCAGCTTGCCACTGAAAATGCAAAGGCCAGTACGGCCATCACGAATAAGCTTGTCGATGAGCTTCCTCTGGTTGTCAGCGGCACCCTGCGCAGTCCGTTCGATCTCGCTGCGTTGACCCCCGAAGCCAAGAACCTCGGCGGCGACAACGGCTTCATGCTCGGCGGCGGCCAGGCCGCCAGCTATGGCACCAACCTCGACGGCGTCTCTGCCAACACCACTCGCGCACTCTCCAAGAGCTGGGTTTCCACCAACTCGCCCTCACTCGAAGCGATCACCGAATTCAGCGTTGACACCAACGGCTTCAAGCCGGAATACGGTCATGCCGGAGGCGGCGTGATGAACTTCGTGTCGAAGTCCGGTGGCAACGATTTCCACGGCTCTGCTTACGAGTTCCTGCGCAATAACGATCTCGACGCCAACAACTTCTTCAACAATCGCGCCAAGATCGCAATTCCAATTTACAAGCAGAACGACTTCGGCGCCAGCGTTGGCGGCCCCGTGCTGGTCCCCAAACTGTACAATGGCAAGAACAAGACCTTTTTCTTCTTCTCGTATGAAGCGTTCCGCAACCGCGCCGGCGCTACCGGCTTCTCGCAGACCATTCCTACCCCGGAAATGTACACTGGCGACTTCACCAACTGGGTGGACAAGAACAACAAGCAGATCGCAATTTTTGACCCCACTACGCAGGTGAAGAACGCCGATGGCAGCTACACGCGCATCCCGTTTGCCGGCAATAAAATCCCGAGCAAAATGTTCGACCCGGTCTCACAGGCCGCGCTCACTGCATACACCGCCAATGGCGTCTTGAAGCCCAATAACGGCGCATTGCCGGGCACGGTCGGTTACGTTCAGAACAACTACCTGGTCTCAAGCGGAACCAATATCAGCCCCAACACCAAGAGCAGCATCAAGGGCGATCACGTGTTTAACGACCATCACCGCATCTCCGGCTACTACGGCTACAATCGTGAATCGCTCGAGCCCGGTGCATCCGGTCCGCCCGCTCTACCGGGTCTCTATGCCAATTATAACGACACGCGCCAGGCCAGCGACGTAATCCGCTTCAGCTGGGATTGGACGTTGAGCCCTACCATGCTGAACCACTTTTATTCCGGCGGCAACAACTGGCGTCAGAACCATGACCCTATTCAAGCCACAGTGGTTAGCGGCATCGATTGGAAGCCCAAGGTCTGCCTCGGCAATGTCCCCGATTGCAGCCAGAATCTGCTCAATCTGAGTTTCAGCGGTGACGGTCTCTCCCCCTGGGGTGGCAATGCAAACAATGGCTCTGAGAACACCATCTACTCGTTCAACGACGATTTCACCTGGGTCCGCGGATCCCACACCCTCAAGATGGGCGCGGCAATCCAAGTCAGCCATTACAATGGCTTCGGACGTCAGTGCATCTCAGGTTGCGCCACCTTCAGCTATATCAACACGGGCGTTCCTGGCGGCAACAATCCGCAAGCCGGCGGTTCGTCATTTGCATCACTGCTCCTCGGTTATGCCAACGGTGGTTCCATCGATACCATCCGCTTCATCGGCCAGCAGTGGCCCTCCTACGCAGGCTACATCCAGGACGACTTCCGCGTAAATCGCAAACTGACCATTAACTATGGTGTGCGTTGGGAAGTGCAGATGCCTCCTACTGGCTTGGAAGACCGCTGGAGCGACTTCTCGCCCACACGTGCTAACCCCGGCGCTGGCGGTATCCTCGGCGCGTTGATCTACGCCGGTTCAGGCACTGGCCGCGAAGGCAGCCGTACCCTAGCCGACACCTGGTTCGCGGGCTTTGGTCCGCGCCTTGGTATGGCCTATCAGCTGAATGAACGCACCGTTGTTCGCACCTCGTATGGCCGCTCGTTCGGAGCTGTCACTACCGTTTCAGGTTCTTCGCATCAACGCGGCTTCACCCAAACTTATGGCGTGCCTGATCAGGGTACAAACGGAATCCTGCCCAATATGGTTTTGAGCCAGGGCTTCCCCACGTATCCGATTCCGCCGTTTATCGACCCGTCGTTCGCCAACAAAGACAACATTCCATGGTTCCAGGGCAAGGAAGCAACCCGCCTGCCTGAGCAGAACTTTTGGAACGTTTCTATTCAGCGCCAGCTGACAGGTGCAACCGTGCTCGACATCAGCTACAACGCTTTGATCGGCAGCCACCTGCAATCGCAGTTGTTGAACATCAATCAAACCGATCCAAAGTATCTCAGCCAATACGGATTTGCCACGATGAACAGCCTTGTGACCGCTCCTGTAGCCGTTTCGGCAGGCATCAAAGTTCCTTACCCGACATTCACCGGCGCAACCAGCCTTCCTGTGCAGGCCGGCGCTTGGGGTGCCGGAGCAACCGTTGGCCGTGCACTTCGTCCTTACCCGCAGTACAGTGGCATTGACACATATTCCGGTGGCGGCGATCATAGCGGACACAGCAGCTATCACGCCGGCATCATCAAGATCGAACGCCGCGCAAGGAAAGGCCTCACCATTCAATCGTCGTATGTATTCTCCAAGCTGTTGACCGACTCCGATAGCTATTGGGGCTTCGGCAATGCCATGGATCAATACAATCGCCGGCTGGAAAAATCCATCGGCCAGTTCGACATCACGCACAATTTCAAAGCCGCGGTGATCTACGAACCGCCGGTTGGAAAAGGCAAGGCGTATCTCAACCATGGCCCGGCAGCAAGCCTGCTTGGCGATTGGCGCATCAGCTACATCGGCTTCTATTCCAGTGGCCAGCCTCTCGGCCTCAGCACATCGGTGGGAACGCCTTCGGTACTCTTTGCCGGTGGCAACCGTCCGCTGATCTCCAGCTACGACGGCTGGCGCGCAGCAACGAAGGGCAGCAAATTCGATCCTTCAGTGGACAACTTCGTTCAGCCGGCTTCGTTCTTCCCGTCGCAGACGGGCACGCAGTTTGCCGGTACAACGCAATACTTCGGAAACGAGACCCGCTACAATCCGAAGTTCCGCCAGTTTGCAAACCTGAATGAAAACATCTCCGTGACCAAATCGTTCGCAATTCACGAAGCCATTCGGGTTGAGTTCCGTGCAGAAGCGTTCAACGTGTTCAACCGCGTCCGCTTCGGTACCGGTTCTCTGACACTGCAGAGCGCGACCTTCGGCCAGCTCACCTCTTCCGGTGACTTGTTGAATACACCTCGTCAGTTGCAGTTAGCTCTGAAGTTGTACTTCTAAACCGTAACAATGGGGAGGGCATGCGGATTCGTATGTCCTCCTCGCCTATACTGGTCGTATGCTGCCCCACGCCCTCCTGCTTCTCCTCTTCTCCGCCAACTCCCAAGACTGGAAACCCATCTTCGATGGAAAATCGCTCGCCGGATGGAAAGTCACCGCCTTCACTGAACATGGTGCGGTCAAAGTGGAAAACGGCGCCATCCTGATGAGTAATGGCAAACCACTTACCGGCATCAATTACACGGGCGCTTTTCCCAAGATCGATTACGAGATCCAATTCGAAGCCCAGCGCGTGGATGGCAACGATTTCTTCGCCAGCCTGACGTTGCCCTACAATGATGCGTTCTTTACTTTCGTCACCGGTGGCTGGGGTGGCGACATTGTAGGCATTTCAAGCATCGACGGCTGGGACGCTTCCGATAACGAGACCCGCTCCTATTTCAATTTCGACCGCGGCAAGTGGTACAAATTCCGGCTGTCGGTCACCAAGGACAAAATGGTCGCCTGGATCGACGATCAAAAGGTGGTCGACCTGGCCATCAATGGCCGTGCCATCAGCATGCGCCAGGGCGAAATCAGCCTTTCCACTCCGGTTGGTTTTGCCACCTATGGCACCATCGGTTCTATACGCAAAGTCGAATTCCGCACACTACCCGCCAGAAACTGATATAAATACCCATAGCTCTCTTAATTGGGTTATCAATGTCTTTATACATACGAATATTTTTCCTCATTGCCATAACTGCCGCTTTGTACGGCCAGTCCTCTACCACCGGCGCCTTGTCTGGCACGGTGAAATCCGCCGACGGATCTGAGATCCCCAACGTCGCGGTGTCCATTACCAACACATCGACAAACCAGACACTGAGCACGACCACCTCGGCCAGCGGTGCGTATTCCTTTGCCCTGTTGCCCTCGGGTGTCTATTCGCTGGTGTTCGCAGCCTCCGGATTCAAGAAAGCCGAGACAAGCGATGTCACCATCAGCATCGCCGAAACACCGACGCTCGATGCACGCCTCGAACCCGGTGAAGCGGACGGTCCAGTGCACTGCCACTGCACTTTCAATGTGACATCCTCTGCTACCAGTACCGTCATCAGTTCCAAGACCATTACAGCGGTGCCGCTGACTACGCGTAACTTCACCCAGGTGCTTTCCATGGCCTCGGGTTCGGCGGCCGACGTGAACAACGCCGGTACGCTCGGGCGCGGCACGCGCAACGTCAACGTGAATGGCAACACCAGCGCCAGCGCCTATTCGCTCGATGGCGCTTACGCACCCAGCGCTGTGCCGAACCCGGACACCATCTCCGAACTGAAGATCCAAACCTCGCAGTATGATGCGGTGTACGGAGCGCAAGTGCCCAATACGGCGCTAGTGACCAAGAGCGGCGAAAATGATTTTCATGGCGACATGTGGGAATTTGTCCGCAACGATATTTTCAACGCTAATTCGTTTTTCCGCGGCTCAACCGGACAGAACAAACCGCACTTGAAGCAGAATCAATTCGGCGCGACGATCGGTGGCCCGGTGGTTCGGCAGAAGATCTTTTTCTTCGGGTCTTATCAAGGCACGCGGCAGATCAACGGACTGGACCAGACCTCCACTTCGAACGCGATCCTACCGCCGCTGACCAACGACCGCTCGGCCGCCGCCCTTGCCGCCCAGTTTTGCCCCGGCAATCACCTTTTAGCAAGCGGCCAGGCGAATCCGCGATATCAAACCTACGCCGGCGGCAAACAGTTGGACTGCCGCAATCAATCGACCGCGGGCACGGCGCCGCTCAATCCCGTGGCGTTGCGATTGCTGCAACGCAAGAACCCCGATGGCAGTTTCTACATCCCCGTGCCGCAGACGATGATTACGTCCGGTCCCAGCGCCGGCCTCGGATTCTCTTCCTACAGCCTGCCTTCTTTCTACGACGAAAACCAGTACATGCTCAACACCGATTATGTCGTTTCGCCGAAGCATTCCGTGGCCGTTCGCTTGTATGTGACAACCATCAATCAGTTCCGTACCTTCGGCTCTCCGCAAGGATATCCGGGCACGCAGATGGTCCCCGGCGGCGGCACTCCACAGGCCTTGCACGCGCGCGATAACGTCGGCAGCATCACCTTGACCTCCGCGTTTTCCAAATTGCTGACCAGCGAATTGCGGTTGAGTTATACGCGCTCCAAACAGACGGCTACCGGCGACAACACGCCTACCGCAACATCGGTCGGCATGACACCTGGCAACCGGTTCTTCGATCAGCCACCAGAGACCACGATCCTCGGCCCGCTTGGCAGCGTGCGACTCTTCGGCAATTTCGGCAACGACTTTGGCAACGACAACACTTACTACAACCTGAGTTCCAATCTTTCGTGGGTGCATGGCAAGCATCGCACGCGCTGGGGCGGAGTGTTCTTTACGCAATCGAATTTCCGCGACGATATTGGAAACTCGCGCGGCAAGATCTTCTTCCAGACCTTCAGCGATTTCCTCATCGGACTACCCGCCGCCGATAACGCGAGCCCGTTTGGCCGCAGCAACATTCAAAGCATTCAGGCTAACGAGGGCGCGGGTCCGCTCGGCCAATTGCAATACCGTTACCGCGGTTATTACGGGGCATTCTACTTACAAGACGACTTTAAGTTGACCACGAAGCTCACCGTCAACATGGGCCTGCGGTGGGAATACATCGGGGCATCAAGCAGTTCGGATGGTTCCATTGGCAACGTGTGGCCGTCATTGCTCGCACAGACCCCGGTGCCGCCTGTGACAGGTACTTACGCGGGTCTCACGGTACCGGCGAACTACAATCCCAACACGATCAACCCGTATACGGGCAAGGCGTTCGGACCTGCGCCGGCGGGCGTCTTCACGCGCGACACCAATAGTTTTTATGCGAACAACACACCCAGGAATCTATTCGCCCCGCGTGTCGGCTTCGCATGGCAACCGTTCGGGTCGAAAGGCCGAGTGTCCATGCGCGGAGGCTTTGGCTACTTCTATCAGCCGCCACTATTCAGCGCCAATGCCAGCGGTCAACCGCTGTTCACCGCGCAGCCATTCGCACAGGGCTTTACCAATGCCGATTCCAGTAACGGCGCCTCCAGCTTCCAGAAACCGTTCCCCGATACAACCCTCGGCTTCCTGCCTCGCACACTTACCTCACAGCTTTCTGACCGCATCGCAGGCCCAGCGTACGTGATTCCTAGAATGCAGCAATGGAACCTCAGCACGCAGTTCAAACTGGTGCAATCGATGACCCTCGATATCGGTTATGTTGGCTCAGCAGGCAGCAAATTGCTGGTCGGCCATGGCATGAATCAGCCGCTGCTTGCGAGCGCCGCGAATCCCATCAATTGCGGCTATGACGGCATTGCTTCGCACTGCATCACCACGAACACGGCGGCTAATGCGCGATACCGCGTGCCCGTTCTAGGCGAAACGCCCACAGCGCTCGTAGTGAATGATTTCACCGGCGCATCCGACTATCACAGCCTGCAGGTGACCTTGCGCAAACAGGCGACGCGCTCGCTTTCGTTTCAGGCAACCTACACGCTGTCGCGCGCCGCAAACAACACCACCATCTACAACGACCTGAACAATCTGAATCTCGATTGGTCACGTTCCACCTTTGACCGCACGCATCGCGCGACAACCAACTTCGACTATCACCTGCCCCCGTTCGCCGCCCATCATGGCCTGAAGTCCACGCTGCTCAATGGCTGGACACTGGCCGGAATTATCATTGTGCAGAGCGGCCTTCCCATGACACTCACCGATCCGAACGGAGGCAGCGTCTACGGCCGCGCTTCGACCTCGACAGCAAGTCTCTGCCCCGGCGCAACGTACGGATCCTTGAATACGCCCGGAAGCACAACGGCACGGCTGAACACCTATATCAACAGTTCGGCAATCTGCGCACCGCCTGCGATCGGCAGCGATGGATCAAGCGGTTATGGCAACACTGGGCAAAGCATTATGGTGGGGCCTGGACAGTTGAATACGGATTTTTCGTTGGGGAAAACCACTCGTGTAGGCGGTCTGCGGGAAGATGCGGTGCTGGCGTTTCGTATGGAGATGTACAACGCGCTGAACCATCCGCAGTTCTCAAACCCCGGAACCGCGCTGGGCACCGCGACGTTCGGAGTAATTACTCAAACCTCCGTAGCGCCGCGGTTAATCCAGTTCGCTGTGAAATACCTGTTCTGATGTGGGGCAGCTTGGCAATCCAATGTCGCTTACATTGACTAGAACGACGCGTCGCATTTGGGGTCTGACACCTTTTTTCGGCCGCTTTTGCCGAAAATGGGCTGTCTGACCCCAATTGCCCTCCACCTCAATGCCCCAATGAATCGCTCACCAAATCGGAAGC
>CAIRSA010000234.1 GCA_903881085.1 uncultured Acidobacteriia bacterium | reverse complement strand
GACTGGAACAGTTGAAGCTGGAATACTGACCAAGCCACCGTCGAGGTGGCTCAAGTAATAGGGGCCGCGTTAGCGACCCCTTCTAGCCGCTTTGAGCGGCTCACCAAATAAGGCCCCCGGCTTTGCCGGGGGATATTTACTCATCTCCGCACCAGATCAGCGCCGAATCCGGCTAGCCTTTCGGACGAAGTCTCGCTTACGTGCGGCTCCGGAAACTGCGTCGCTGATCTCGCTGCCCAGGCAGAACTCTCGAAATCAAAATATGCGATGCCATCTCACGGTAGTAGATGATATGCTTCTCAGCCGGAAATCCGCGCAATCGCATCGCGCTTGGTTCCAGCTTCAGGCGTTCTGGCAAACAGGGGAAACTTCCCAGTGATCGACTCTACAATTCGGTCCGCGATTTCTAAACTGCAGGACTGCGCAAAAACTCGGGGCCAGATCCTATCCAGGTCTTGTTCAGCAGGCCGGGAAACGCGAATCCGCTTCATCTGGTTCCGGTCTGTAACTCTTCTTCAGCAATTCGCTGGCGGCCGCGAGCTTGAATCCGCATCGCAAGCTCGCTTGCATTGTCCACGTCGTATTCCGAATACTTGCCACGCGCAGCAGCCTCGAATCCCGCCCGAATTTCCGCCCGCAGATCCTCGTGATCCGTATCGCGCTCGCTCAGCAATTTGAGGCCTTCGCAGATCACGTCGCTAGCAGTCTTGAATTCGCCGGCATGAATCTTATCGTTAACCAGTCGCTCTAGCTCGGGAGTCAGAGAAATATCCATTGCGCATCCAGAAAGGTTCTAAGTCCTGGCATACGACCAGAGACAATCCAAATCAAAATCAATGCTCACATGGCCCGAACACCCACTCGCTCATAGGCACGCCACATCGACCATTTCATCTGCTATATTAGCTCAATGGCGATTCGACTTTTGGCCAAGTTTCTAGCTCCAACCACACGTGATCTCAAGCGTAGCGCCTTAAAAAAGGCAGACAAAGCTTGGATCGCCTCCGGCACTTTCGACAAACGACTTGTTAATCAACTCGACGCCAGGTGCGATTTAGATGCGGGGCATGCGTGGTGAATCTACTCTTTGTTCACGGCGTCGGGACGCGTCGAATCGACTATGAACCCGCTTTTGAGCTAATTCGCCGCCAAGCGGACAAAGTATTGCCAGGCGTTAACGTGCTGCGGTGCCTGTGGGGAGACGATTATGGCGCGACACTTGGACTGGCGGGTGCCTCCATTCCCCGTGAAGACCGCACTGCTTCGCCTGCCATTGGAGAAATCCCATGGGGGGTGCTAGTCTCAGACCCATTTATTGAACTCAAACTTCTCTCTCGGAAAGGACAGAAAAGTGCGGGATTTGGCGCAGCCATTGCAGACGAAGGAGAACTCCTCCGGCGGCTAATTGAGTTTGAGATGCCGCAGGATTGCCGCGAACTGCTCTTACAATGGGGAATCGAAGATGTATGGCAGGGTGTTGTTACGGGAACATTCGCAAACGCGGGCCTTCATGCACTCATTCAAAAGGTGGACTTGGACAGCCCCCAATTTCCCGAAGTCCTATCTCGAGTCCTGACAGCCGCCCTTCTGGCAAAGGCAAGTGAGTTGAAACGACCTCCGATCGACGCAACAATGCGCACCGCTTTCGCTTCACGCCTCACTAATGCGCTGGGAGGAGAACATCTAGGTCTTACTGATTCCGTTTTGCAACCCCTCGCATCATTGTGCAAATGGGGTGGGACCCTCTATCTTAAGGGAAGAAGATCCGCCTGGAGTGATGCGGCCTCGCCATTTGCCGGAGATGTCGTGATGTACCAGGCTCGCGGCAACCAGATCCGTGAATTCATTCGTGAACAATTGCTTCGCGCACCCGACGAAGTCGTGATCGTTGCGCATAGCCTCGGCGGCATTGCCTGCGTTGATCTTTTGATTGAATCCGATTTGCGGAATAAGGTGCGCGCGCTGGTGACGGTGGGGTCGCAATCGCCGCTTTTCTATGAATTGAACGCACTTTCATCACTCCCACTAGGGCAGACTCTACCCACACACTTTCCTCAGCGATGGCTCAATTTTTTTGATCCGAACGATTTTTTGAGCTATGTCGGGGAAGAAGTATTTCCAGGAAGGGTGCGGGACGTTCGCGTCGAGTCAGGCATCTCGTTCCCCGAATCACATTCGGCATACTGGCGCCTCGATCATTTTTGGAAGGAATTAGCGGGAGGCGTGGATTGGGCCAGTTAAATTTACAGCCAGAATCAATTTGCGCAGTTATCGGCGCTGTGGAAGACTACCCTCACCTTGGTAGACACTTGCAGCGCCATGGCCTGGACGAACAGGCTTGGGCCTTCGTCCGCTGGCTGGTGGCCGACATCAAAGTTCCCAAAGAGAACATCGTAGTATTCAGAAGCCCTGCGTCGTCAGAAAACAATCCTATTCAGGACTTTGCAGACCTTAGCAAAGACATCGAAGTGCATCCAGCTCTCCAGCACCAAGTCGTGGACGTCTTGGATAATCTTGCAAAGCGGTTCGAAGGTTGCCAATTGATTTTCTTTTATTGGGTGGGCCACGGATTTGTAGATCCGGCCGGATCGAGGCGTGTGCTGTTTGCTGACGCACGGTCCGATTCCCCACGCTCCCTCGACTTGCGTGAATTGGCACGAATGCTGCGGACAGACAAGCGTGGAACGCTGAACACTCAAGTGGGCATAATTGACGCTTGTGCAAATCTTTCGGATTCCTTTTCGCAGGCGCCCGGATTCACGTTTTCTGCCGCTGCGGAACAGCCGCTCGGGTTGCACCAGGAATTCTATTTTGCCGCGCCAGAGGGCCAGTACGCGCAAAACGGAGTCTTTGGCCCATGTGTATTCGAGATCTTGAAAAGACGCTTCGCATCCGGAGAACCTCCGTGGGATTTGCTGCAGGATGTAAAAGTGAAACTGGAGAAATCGAAATCACTTCCAGTGAATATCGTCTATACCACTCCAGGTATGGGGGACTGGTTGTCGTATTTTCCGATGGGAAGCAGTCGCTGGTATTGGGTGAGCTTGACGTTCCTCTTACTGGTGATCATCGGGCCAGGAGTTTGGCTTTTCCGCAATATTCCATTGTTGAATATTCTTCTGGGTGGCGTTCTCTCCGTCATCGCCTTGCTAAAGGGGTTGCCCACGCCTCCACTTGTCGGAAAACTGTCGATTCTTTGGCGGCTTAAGATGGCGTTTGCAAAAATAGCGAGTCAATTCGCCACGGCCGGCATTCTCCTTTTGATCGCGATAGCCGGATGGGTGATGATTTTCTTGACACCTGTCTTGGTGCTTCGTTCCGATGGAGACGCGGAGGTGGAGGCGAAGGTCTTTCGGAAAGCAAACAATTCTGTCTGGATCGGGAAGGAGTCGATTAAAATCGGACCGAAGAAAGTATCGGTACGAGGTTACTTTGAAGGCTCCCAAGCAGAATGGAGTGTCTCAGGGGATCGGTTCAATTCACGTCAATTCAAAGTGAAGCAACTATTTCCCTGGGAGGAACCGAATGAACAACTATTGAAGGGATTGCCGATAGTCAAGACAGAGATCACGCCATTGATTCTTAATATTGGTGAACCACCACTTTCCTATCTTCTTGCCCATCCATCAGTGAGCCTTACCGTGTTTATTGAGATTCAGCCTAAGTCGGGGCGTCCCTCCACGCTAAAACGGGAGATTTGGCACGCGAAAAATTGTATGCGGATTAGGTTTATCGGGAAGCCTGATTGCCCCATTAGCCCGCCATCTGAGGTCCGCTTTCACGATGAAAATGCCAATAGAAACGGCAGTGGCGTAGTCAACCAATTAGAGGAATTTACCGAGTGTGTGAATCAAAGTACTTTGGACGATATCCGTGACGCAAAGATGATTTATTACGGTCATATGAAAGGACTGCAGCCCGAGGATGAGAAAAAGTATTTGAGTAGGCGTTACTCTGACGTCACGAAGCTTCGTGACGAGTCATTGATGACCTGGGGATCAACCGGGAATGCGAAGAGTTGTCCGAACGGAGTCCAGTAACGTGAACCGCCTTGCCATGGTCCAGGTTATCCTATTCGCTACCGTGTGCGGCCACCTTTGTGCCGACCCAAAGGGAGTGCCAAAGGTAGCGCCCTTTGTTGTCTGTCTCGATTTCGAGCTGCAGGGACTACTTCCAGCAAGCAGCCCTACATTTATCACCGATCTAGTAAAGGGGCTGGGTGAGTTGGACTACCTGACTTTCCAAGGCCCTAAGGGCTGCCAATCCCTCATGGAGAAAGGCGAAAATCCGTTCTTACGGTGGGCAACTATTAAATTCTCCCACAAAGAGGGTCCACTCGGTGAATTTGAGTTCTATTTTCATCTGGCCAAGATCAATCCACCCGTCTCCGGGTTGGAGCGGCCTTGCCGACTTCTCTGGCCCGACCCGCTTCCCGGTCAAGTTAGAGTGGATCAGGAAGTTTTCCGTAAATCACAGAAAGATGCTTTGGAACGATGCGTTAAGGCATTTGCGGATACAGCCGTGAAGAGTGCGATCTACTCAGTGGTCCTATCTACTGAAGTGAACATTTATCATCCTTGCACTCAGACAGTTTCTGAGTGCATTGCGACGGATCTCACTTTTGGGCAATTTCCAGGCCTCACGTTGATACACAAAGCCGATTTGATACGGCAGACAGGGCTTACGATGACCGGAGGGTTTGCCAGGAACTGCGTTCACTATGCCGGAGATACAAGAAAGCGGCTGCTCACTTTTCTCCCGCAAACGCCTCCTCGCGTGCCGATCCAACAGGGCGAGCACGGTCATTTTAAGGTGAACGACTTCGATGACTCGAAACCGCTTGAAAAGGATTGTCCACTGTGGCCGTAATAATCCATCCGACTGCGCGCGCCTGTGTTTTGTTACTAACGTCTATCGAATTATCAGTTTGTGCGCAGAAGCCGTCCATGCCCGATCACACTGCCGACTTCACTGAACCTGGGCTAATTGCCGCTATCCAGTCCGGCAACTACTTCTCACAGTTGCCGGAAGTTGAACAATACTTCCATAATGCCTCGGATGAGAGGTTGACTCAGGGCGCCTTTGCAGACTTGGTGCGCGCCATCGCACGACGCTACACCGTTTGGGAGGCATCACGCTTCATGCGCTGCGTGTTTTGGGGGCGGCAATGCAGTGAGATGGACACATTGCGTCCGCGAAACCGTGGAGCCGCGGCGGCAGACACGTTCGTTTCGTTAAGTTTGGATCTGTTCTCAGCGGCCCCATGGGCGATCGAGGAGGCCGAGGCAGACAGAGGGTTCTGGAGTGGGGAATCAGCAAAGAACTTGCCAGCTCCCGTTCGTCAGTTTGGTGCCCGGTGGTGCTTGATGTTGGGATTCTGTGCGGACTGCTCCCATGCAGGAGATAAGCCCGCAATATTTGGAGCTAAGGAGATTTGCGAGAAATTCAGTATTGATCGAGACTGCATCTCCCCATTGTCTCCCCTTTCTACCGAGCAATTAAAACCTCGTAAGTACGTCAAAAATACATGGCGATTCCTCGCACGGCCGTACGTGAGTTCGACGCCGAAAACCGAGGACTTGAGGGAATCACCCTTTCTTTACCATGTTGGAGAGGTCTGGCAGCGAAAGGCCAGTCGCGATAAGTTGCCCGCGGCAGACGATTACGCCCGATGGGCCTTTGGGCTCGCCGTTCAAAGGGATCCCTACAACATCGCAGCCTCGTCCACGCTAATGCGGATGCTGAAAGCGAACGGCTCAAGCAAGACGGATCTGCAAACGGTATGGCGCCATACAGACAAGCTGTGGGATGGGCCTTCGGCACTAGTGCTTCCATTCCGAAATGGGGTGGTTTGGTCTCCGCGGAGCATCTTGGGGAAACTGACCTTGCGGCCACTTCATTACCGCGCACTGGGAGGCGCCGATGCGGCAACTATAGAGGAAATGAAGAACTTGTTGTTGGAGGCTGCCCCGGCGTCGCCCAATGCCCCAGGCGCTCCCAAGCAGAATGGATTGTTTACGCCACTGAGGGTGAATACGTCCTACGTCCATTTGATCCAGGGGATCCAGTTCGCTGATCCAGCGCTACTCGACCGCGCGGGTTCCATCGCTACAAGTATTGGAGCAAAAGGCACAGCGAAAGCGATTCAACGTCTGGGCCGGCGCATCACTGAACTTAAACTCAGCAAAGGCAACTACCGGATTGCCATTATGCGCGAAGGCGATACCGTACTGAAGGGCGTATCACTCGAGGGTTTTCAGCGGATTCAAGTTACCAGCAAAGGCCCCTGTCATCCGTTGCCCGGAAATGACACCACGAGTTTGATAGGCGTAAACTACCTGCGCGCAAAAACTGAAGAGAAATCGACCCAGGTATTCGACATTCCTTTGTATCGCCCACTAAGGGCTGGCGAATGTATCGCAGTAGAGGCAATTTCGCCTGATGGCCATAGCTCGCCCGTTGGCAATAAATCTTACGAAGTGACCTCCGGCAGTAGCGATTGGGGCCGGATGCGGCTATACGGAAGAATGGGCGCCGAAGTTTTCGCCAGATCCATACAAACCGCGCCCGAGTTTTCCGGCGCGTTGAATTTTGATTTTGCACTCAAGGCGCTTGATATACATCGATCAAAATCGTTTTCAATGGGAGCGCAATTGTATCTGGAGGGTCGATTGGAGGCTATATCTTCAACTGACCTGCTAGTAGGGCCGAAAGGGAAGGATGGAAAACTCGACTGCACGATTAGTGGTAGCAGAATGGGAGCAAATTGCTCCATCAGTCCCCAGCCATCGGCCGGCAGAGTTGGGGAAGCAGGCCTATATTTGCCTATCCTGATGTCCGGATCCCGGCGCACGTTTCGCGGATCCGAATTGGGCCTAACAATAGGGCCGCTATTTAAGACTGGAATACAAGGTCAATCAGGCACTCACTATCCAGGCTACGAAAGTTCCTTTGATTATTACGGTCCGCGATTGAGCAAGGGGCTTGGCGCTGGTCCTTACACATACAGAGCGACTGGCTTGAGGTTTGGGTGGATGCGCCTTTTCGCGCAGGAGGCTACGGGCGTACATGCGAACGAAACAGCACAAGGCAAGTCAAGGAATAGGTTACTCAACCGGACTAGCCCGATTCTGCTGAGTCACGTAGATGTCCTGTTTGGGACGTGGGACAACTTTTCTCTTCCGACGTGGGACAATTTTTCTCTTCCGATGCAGACCCGGCACCCGCTTAGAGTTGAGATCAGAGGCAATTTGGCAATTCCCAACACTCCATTTTTCGCAGGGCTCTTTTGGAACACCGGCTTAGCGCCATTCGATGCAGGGCCTTCCGACCGGCGATACTTCTTTGGATTACGGACCGAATTCGCTCAGATGACTACGGTCTTTCGGAGGAACCGAATACTCTCGAAGCTTTTTTATGAAGCACCTTAATGACTTATCAATAGACCATGTAGGCCCGGCATCGATAGCCACTCGCGGTCGCGTCATCTACCTACCGAAATCACGCGCAGATCCTTCGCCTATGTCGGGACGCAATTCTCTCGAAATCAATTTGCCCTCTGCATCAATTAGGCCCTTCGCCCGAAGTTCGACCGTTTCGGCATGCACTCGCTGCCTTCCGAAGGTCATCACTTCCGCTATGAACATATCTGCCTCAGCGGGATTGTCGAAGTCCACCGTTTCTAGCGTCAAATGTCTTGTGGCTGGCATAGAGATCCTGCCTCAATGCTACAGCGTTCTGCAGGATAATGCCGGTGTCAATCAATAAACGGAGCGGCTACCGCGTGACCATAGGTTTCACGTAAGCATAAAGCAGGATTCCCTGTGTGATTCAAACGCCTACCCGCCGCCCGAAAATCACACTCCGCTGATATTCCAGAAACTCATCCTCCGGCGCAAATCGCTTCGGACAAGCAATCGGCCGCCCCTCCCGCGCCCCGAACTCCGTCTTTACGGCATCGTTCGTTAGCAATCGATTCAACGCCGGGCCCAATAACAAACATCGGCGCTGGTCCACACTAATCATCCCCCGGTCAAACACCCTATCGAAATGAGCCGCCAGGCAAAGCCCATTCCGCGGATTCAGCCGCTCCTTGGGAAACTCGCACCACGGCAGGAATATAACTCGCCACCAGCAACTCAGGAACCGGATTGCCCGCAATGCAGCAAGTCGAATTGTAAGCAGCCAGCACCATCTTCCGGAAAACTCCTTGCATGGTCCGCTCCGCCACCGTTCGCTCCACTTCCGTGCAGCCATCGGAGTAATCCTGCGGCGCAGGCTCCACCTCGGCCGATGGCTCCAAGTCACTCGCGCGCAATGCGCCCAGGCTCGGCTCGCTGAGTATCGTCATCTCATCCCAGTTATCTTGGAACTCCGCCCAGACAAGCTCATCAGCCTTCGAATGCCCGGAAAGTCCACGCACTCCGCATGAAGGATGCACGGGTTCCAACGAGGCAAAGTTCACAAGCCTCATCGTCTGCCTAAATCGGCTTCTTCACTTATTCACTCTTGCGGGCCATCGGCATCCTCCGGAAACTCCGCGGCAATGATCGCGATCTATCTGCTCTCGCAATATGGGCAGAGCAACAGTAGCAATGTGCCACACGGCCACCAAATCTAATCCAAAATAATCATGAACCACGCGGTGGCGGAACCCAGCGATCCTGTCCCACGGAACCTCCGGATGCAAGGCCTTCACCCTGCGCGACACTTTTTAGACAGCTTCTCCGGCAATCGTCAACTGCCGCAAGATCGCGTCCTGGGAAATTCCGCCAGCAAAAAAAATCGGACTTGCTCAGGTTCAACAGATAGGCCGCTGTCGCGTCCGCCGCTTCCACAATGTCCTGCAATCGCTGCGCGTCACGCCGCATACACAACGCGGGCTTCCCGCAGCACCTCAGCCCGCACCTTCGGCTTCAACCATCGCTTCGTCGCCAGGTCCACTCGCCGGCCAAAAACCTCCGCGAGTTCCTGCTCCAACCCGAAATACTCCCAACCGTAAACCGCGTCGGGTTCGAATTCAACCAGCACGTCAATATCAGAATCCGGCCGCATCTCTCCCCGCGCCGCAGAGCCAAAAATCGACATCTCCACAATCTGGTGGCGCTTGCAAAGCGCAGTGATCTTTTCGTATGGAATCTCAAGTCCGTCTGCGGTAGTCATTGGTCTCCTCTCAATCCGGGTCAAACAGGCAGTCCGCCTGAGGTTCGACGATCTCGGACTGACCCTGCTCCAGAAAGGAATCTTCATTCGCCGGATTGTCGATTTCCAGCACTTCAAGCGACTTATACATTGTGGTTGGCGCCACGCCTTTTTTTCAAGTTTACAGCGTTTGGCAAAAACACGCACCGGCAGACAAAGTGTATCAAGCCCCCACCCGCCTCCCGAAAATCACACTCCGATGATATGCCAGAAACTCATCCGCCGCCTCAAATCGCTCCGGACAAGCAATCGGCCGCCCCTCCCGCCCACCGAATTCCGCCTTAACCGCATCGTTCACCAGAAATCGCTTCAATGCCGGACTCAACAAGAGGCATCTGCGCTGATCCACACTAATCAGCCCCCGGTCAAACGCCCGATCGAAATGCGCCGCCAGGCAAAGCCCATTCCGCGGATTCAGCCGCTCCTCGGGAAACTCGCCCCACGGCAGAATATGACTCGCCACCAGCAACTCAGGAACCGGATTGCCCGTAATGCAGCAAGTCGAATTGTAAGCAGCCAGCACCATCTTCCGGAAAACTCCTTGCATGGTCCGCACAACCACCGTTCGCTCCACTTCCGTGCGGCCATCGGAGTAATCCTGCGGCGCAGGCTCCACCACCGCCGATGGCTCCAAGCCGCCCGCGCGCAATGCACCCAGGCTCCGCTCGCTGAGTATCGTCATCTGATCCCAATTATCTTGGAACTCCGCCCAGACAAGCTCATCCGCTTTCGAATGCCCGGAAAGTCCACGCACGCCGCGCGACTTATGCACGGGGTCCAGCGAAGCGAAGTTCACCAACTTCATGGCCAGACTGGACGGTGTCCGCCCCATCAACCGGGCAATCTCCATGATCGCCGGATTGCCCTTGTGCATCTTCCCAAAAGGCAAGGTAAAGTAGAGTCCGCAAGCAATCACCATCTGGTCGCGCGTCCAACGCACAGGAAGATTGTTCGCCATCATGCCTCTCTTTCAAATCCACAAATTATGGCTTGCAAGTCTGGGGGGCGTGACAACATTGTTGTTGCTTCCCCTTCTAAGTGGGTGCTCACTTCCTCCAAGAATCACCTCGGCCTTCCGCCGGCAGCGCACCCGTTAATTTTCGTGGACCCAAAGAAACATGCGGCTGCCCGCTCTCCGCTTCCAGGCGCTTGTATTCCGCGACTAAAGCATCCACGTCGTAGTGAAACCGTGCCGCGTGGTCTTCACGAATCCGCCGGGCCTCATCCACAATGGGATCATTCATATCGATCAAATCCAGCCAATAATACAATTGTTCGGGCAGCTAAGGCGGGGCGCGTTGGCGCCAGCAGTGCAAGAGTTATGCGAATAGACCGGGGCTCTACGTCTGATTGTCCACTTCAATCCCGGAAGGAACAGCCGGCACGGTAAAGTTCAACTTCCAATTCGCTCCACCCCAGCGCCGTCCGCAGCCAGAGCGGAAACGTATTGCTAATGCCAACCACCTGGCCACCGTCAGCGCTCAACACCAGCCTCGGGTCTTCCAGGAATAAGGTGTTATCGAATATGCGGACCTCGTCGATTCCGCTTTCCGCAGGATTCAATGCGATTGGTAGGTTTTTTAGACTGCTTTCGTAAATTTTTCGAAGAGCGGATCCACTTGCCGCATGCCCACCGGCGAAAGTTCGCATCCGAACTCGCTCCAAGTGCAATGCAAAGCCATCCAGCGCAACATAAATCATCGAAACTTGAAAACCTACCGACTTGGCATGTTTCGCTTGCTCAAAGGTAATATTGCTGCGCAGCGTAGTCTCCAACGCGAAGGAACGAGGAAATCCAATATTGTCCGCGACGAAGCGCTCAAACTCCCGATTCACCTGTTGCCGAATGGTTAAGGGGATCGCACGGTACGAACCGCCATTTAATGCAGCAGCCCGATCATCGGCGTTGAAGGAGTTATCAACAAGCTTTCGCAATGGAAACACAGAACTCTTCCCGGCACCAGGCGGGCCGGCCACAATCAGCATCTCAGGCGGCGTCATCTATCCGCCGAAATCGCACTCCGAACCTTCTCTCATATCCGGGGGCAGTTCCCTGTCAATCACATTTCCCTCGGCGTCGAGAATCCCCTTGGCCTGCAATTCCGCGGTCTCTGCCCTTACACCGCGCATCCCCACGGTAATCATCTCCTGGATGAACGCATCTACCTCTTCCCGTTTGGTGAAGTCCAACGTGTCAAAAGTTAAATGTTTGGCTACCGGCATAGCTACTCCTTTTCCAAGTCTACAGCTTCTGGCAATATGCCACAAGTCGCTTGCACTGCCTCGTACACCACGCGCGTCTCGCGCAGCACCCAAGCCGTCAGCCAACGTGTCGTCGCCAGATCCACCCGCCCGCGAAACAGCTCAGCCAGCTCATATTCAAGCCCGTATACTCCCAACCGTCGAGTCACCAACCCTCAAAATCGCAATCTCCCCCCATTTTCAACAACTTCCAGTCCACCACCCATCCCTCCGCCCACCCCGTACGCTATCCAGGTAAGGAAAGGAGGCCACCCGTTGGTCCACGCCATGCAAAAAACGCTGAAAAAGCCCAAGCCTAACCCACGCATCAACAACCCGATTTGCATCAATCAATTACCCTGTGGAAAACAAAGAAATAGAAAAATTCTTTCTTCGCCCCATCTTCGCCCTGTTGCGATCCACCCCGTGGGGCAGAGTGGCACTCCAATGTCGCTTACATTGGCCATAGCCCAGCATTTAGGCACCGACGCACTTGTGGCGCGGACACTCGTGTCTGCCGCGTCGAGACTCGTCTCGACGCGTTCGGAAACCCTTCGAAATACAGGAGCTTGGCTTGAGCAGGGCGTCCCAGCTAAAAACGTCTCGACAGGAATGTCGAGACGGCAGACACGAGTGTCTGCTCCACAAAACCGCCAATGTAAGCGACATTGGAGTGGCACTCGCCCCAACCAACTAATTCTTCCTCACGTCCGTCTCCGAATCAAAGCCCGCCGTAGAGCGCCGGTCAACATACCGCCCCGTCTCCGGCAGCGTCAAACGGTAAGCATCCAAATACAAACCAATCTGCAAGAACGGGATCTCCCCCAACCCCGGCAACCGGCCCAACACCTTCGACCCCGGCCGCAACCGGAAGTCCAACCGCGCAGCATCGACAAAAGCAGCCTCAGCCGCCGAGCCAACCACGTTGTCGCGCACGGTGCTGACTGTTTGCGAGTCCTTGTCCAAGTGAAAAGGCTCTTTGCAATCGATCATCGCATTACCCTCCAGGATGTTCCCCACCGGATACGCCGGCTTGTCGAAAATGCCCTGCAGCAACGGGTACTTAACCAACCAAGGAGCCTTCTGCCACTCCACCGACCCGAGCAACTGCATCTTGTGCCGGTCGGTCTTATCGTAGTGCCGCGCCACACCGCGCGAGTCCATATGCAGCCCGCGCGCCGCCTCAATCACGAGGTTGCCGCGCACCACGTTGTCATGTCCGCCGCCGATAAACGGCCCATAAGCGGTGCGGTAAATCACGTTGCCCGTAACGGTATCGCCGCAGTCCCCGTCGTCCATGTAGAACGCATTGCCGCCCGTCACATGATGCACAAAGTTATGCCGCAGCACGTTCCCCCGGCTGGTCCAGTCGTTGGTCGTATAGAACGCGCCAACGTCGCCCGAATCGAGCGCCACATTATGCACCTCGTTGCGCTCAAACAGATGGTCGTTTCCGCTATACAGCACGGCCGCATGGGGCAGGTCATGAATCAGATTATTCGCCAGCGTCACGCCCACTGCAGGCGGCGCATCGAACGCCACGCTGATGGCCGGCGCATAGGTCTTGCGCACTTCGCCCACACTCCAGATGTGGTTGTTAATCGCCTTGTGCGCCGCCGGTGTCAGCGTCTTGCGATCGCCCCCCGCGAAGTAGATGCCACCCTCGCCGATGCCGTGGATATCGTTCGATTCCACTGTATGCCGCACCCCGCCATTCACCGCGATGGCCGTGCCGCCGAAGTTGCGGATGTCGCATCCGGCGATGTGAACGTCCGCGCCGCCCGTGATCTCAATCGCCTTGCCCAGTCCGCCCTCAAACTGCAGCCGTTCGATCGTCACCGCCGATGCGTCCTTCATCGCAATCACCGGAGCGTCCAGATCGGCGATTACCAGCGCGCCCTTCCCCTCCGGCAGCCACACATAGATCTTGCCCGTCTGGAAATTGACCGACCATTCGCCGGGCTGATCGATCTCTTCCAGCACGTTCAGCGCGTACCACGGCTCCTTGCCGTCGCCCTCCGGCCGTTTGTACTTCGAGCCGATGCCGAGGTTCACTGGTTCCGCCTGCTTCATGGTCTTGGCTGCCGTGTCGATCGCCTTCACCCGCACCTTCTCTGGAGTCCATGGCACGCGCCAGAAACCATCGAGCCACAGCCCTTCGTCCATGGCCTTCAGCCAACGCGAAGGCCGGTCGCCGCTGTACACGAACGTGCCGCCATGTCGATTAGGCCCTTTGCTCCAATCGCCGTTATCGAGAACCTTGGCCATCGTCGCGTAGCCTTTGTTTGGCCATCGCGCCAACGTCAGCCGAGTGCCATTGAAGTAGAGCTCGACCAACCCGCCGCCACCCGTGAACACATCGAGCCAGCGCTTCAGATGCTTCACGCCCAGCGCAGCGGCATCGATCTCGACGACATGTCCGCGCGCCGCCGCATCCAACCGCGGTTCCGTGCTACGCTTCATCGCCGACGCCGGCACTGTGACTCCGGCAATCAGATGAACCTCTTCGCCCGCCGCCGCGCGAATCGTCAGGCCGTTGTTCTTCGCGGTCAGTGTGAGCGACCGGGTCCGCGCATAGGACCCCGCGCGCAGAACGATGTCATCCGCATGCGCCTCCATCGCCCGTTCCAACGAAGCGAAAGGCTTGTCCTTCGAGCCGTCAGACGCGTCATTCCCATTGGTCGCAACAAAGACTTCGCGATGCGCCGCGACATCGAGCGAAGGCCGCCCCTGCAATATGTTCAGCGACACCAAAAACTGATCGCCTTCGCGGATTGCCCGCACTACGGTCGCATCGGACGCGGTGTACTTGGGAACCACGAACGCGTGCTTCTCTCCTTCGTACAACGCCAGGTCGCAGCGGTTACCCGCAGCCTTCATGCCCGCGCAGAATCGACGCGCATGGTCGGGCGAAACCACGGTGTCGTTCAGACCATGCAGCACCAGGAATGGTGGCAGGCCCGGACGCTCCAGATACAGTGGCGACAGCGCCTGCGCCTCGCCAAGGTTTGCCGTCATCTTCACCCAAGCCGGGTCCGTCATATCGGTGATCGGGTTGTAGGCCGCCACCGCATTCACCAACCCAGCTGTCCCCAACATGGCCGCCAGATGACCGCCGGCGGAATCGCCCATCGCCACAATCTTGTCCTTGTCCACACCCAGCTCCGCCGCATGCGCGCGGATGTATTGAATGGCCGCCTTCGTATCGGCCACACAATCGGCCACATTTCCCAGCCGGTACTGAATGCTGATCCCGACTGCGCCGCGTCCGGCATAGTAACGGGCATGTGGAAAGAACATCTCCGGATTCCCACCGCGCCAGCCGCCTCCGTGAATCCATATCACTGCGGGCTTCGGCGTGCCGCTCTTGGCTCCGAACACGTACATCTTCAATCCCGCCTGGTAAACAACCTCGCGCGGAGCCGTCTTGTCAGCCAGCAGTTCAGGCAGCGTAATGGCGTGTGCGCTGGCGGCGGCCAGCATCAAAAGTGGCAGCATCATGCAATGATCTTCTCCGCGACCTTGCCCGCAACATCCGTCAAGCGGAACGGGCGGCCGCCATACATATAGGTGAGCCGGTCATGCTGCAGTCCGAGCATGTGCAGCATGGTGGCATGCATATCGTTGATGTGCATGCGGTCCTCCACGGCGTAGTAACCGAACTCGTCCGTAGCCCCATAAACAAAGCCTTTTTTCACGCCGCCGCCAGCCATCCAGATGGAATAGCCATAGGGATTGTGATCGCGTCCATCGCCCGCTTCGGCGATCGGCGTGCGGCCGAACTCGCCGCCCCAGATGACCAGCGTGTCATCCAGCAGGCCGCGTGACTTGAGGTCGGTAAGCAGGCCTGCGATGGGCTGATCCACAGCCAGCGCCGTGCGCGTATGAAGACGGATCAGTTCGCTGTGTGCGTCCCAGCCCACTTCGTTGCCGGGGCCGTATTCATGGTTGATCTGGATGAACCGCACGTTGCGCTCGGCCAGCCGCCGCGCCATTAAACATTGCCAGCCAAAGTCGGCCGTCTCCGGCGCGTCCATGCCATAGAGCTTCTTCGTCGCGGCTGACTCTTTGCTCACGTCGAAGGCCTCGGGTGCTTCGGTCTGCATGCGGAACGCCAGTTCGAAGCTTTGTATGCGCGCTTCGAGTTCGGGGTCATGTTGCTTACGCGCGGCGCTCGCGTTGTTCATCTTCTGAATCATGTCGAGCTCATAGCGCTGCTGCTCCGCCGTGAGGCCGTAGTTCTTCAGGTGCTCGATTGGCTCGTTCAGATTCTCAATCGCCATGCCGCCCAGGCCAACCGCCGTGCCCTGGTAGGCAGCGGGCAGAAAGCCGGAGCTCCACTTCTTTGCGCCGCCGTGCGAAAGGCCGGGCTTCAGCGTGATGTACGCCGGCAGATTGCGGTTCTCCGTGCCCAGGCCGTAGATCACCCACGAGCCCATGCTCGGCCGCGTGAAGGTGTTCGACCCGGTGTGAAGCTGCAGCGTCGCGCCGCCATGCGCCACGCTATCGCCGACCATCGACCGGATGACGCACAGGTCGTCGGCATGCTTGGCGACATTGGGGAAGAGCTCGCTGATTTCGAGTCCGCTCTGCCCGTGGCGGCGAAACTCCCACGGCGACTTGAGCAGCCCGCCCACATTGTTCTCGGCGAATGTCAGCGGGCGCTTGAACGGCAGCGGCTTGCCGTGATCGGTGATCAGTCGCGGCTTGGGATCGAAGGTATCCATGTGCGACGGTCCGCCGTGCATGAACAGGAAGATCACCCGCTTCGCGCGCGCCTTGAAGTGCGGCGCTTTGGGTGCAAGCGGGTCTGAGGCCGCTTCGGCCAATAGCGATGACAGACCCATCAGTCCGAAGCCGCATGCGGAGCGGCGCAGCAGGTAGCGTCGCGATAAGGGGGCGGACGTTCTCATACACGTACAAGGATACATCCTCCTCTCCCATCGGTGGCAACAACTACGGGCGCGGATGCCCGATGCGATAGGCTGGTGGTAGGAAATGGATGTCCATTTATCTCAGCTTGGTTTTGCTCATCTTCGCAATAGGGCTGGCCGTAAGCTCCGGGCTGACCGTCATTTTGTTCCGCCGCCGCAAGACGGCCGGGGCGCCTGGACTGTTCGGGCTTGTGCTGGCCGCTGGAATCTGGATCATATGCGACGGACTGCGCCAACTCACCGCTTCCCCGGACCTGGAGAATGTGCTCAACCGTCTGGCCTACCTGGGCATAGCTCCGGTCCCTCTGTTCTGGCTGACATTCGCGTTCGATTATAGCGGCAGGGAGCGTCTGTTGCGCCGGCTGCTGCCGCTGTTGCTCGCCGTCAGCGCGTTGACCGTTGCGCTTGCTTGGACCAATAGCCTGCACCATTTAATCTGGCGTTCCTATGAGCTGACGCGCGTAAATGGCCTGCTGACGATGAAAGCAAGCTACGGGCCGTGTTTTTGGGTTTTCTGGGTTTACACGGAGGCGTGTCTCGCGGTTGGATCCTACCTCCTGCTCGGTGTATCCATGCGCACCTTCCGCGAGTACCGGGGACAAGCACTGTCCGTACTGATCGGCGTTGCCATTCCCTGGGTGGTCAATATTAAGTACGTGCTGCGCATTCCGCCTTTAGCCGACTTCGATTGGAGCCCAATTTCATTCGCCTTCAGCGGCGTGTTCCTCAGCTACAGCGTCATCCGCCACCGCCTGTTCGATCTGATTCCGGTCGCTTTCGACCACGTGGTTCATGGCATGCGCGATGGCGTAGTGGTGGCGGACGCGCTGGGCCGCATCGTCGAATGGAACCCTGCGGCTGCCGGGCAATTCTCGTTGACGCGCGCCGGAGTGCCCCTGGGAGAAGCCATTCCTGCGATGGCCGGTAGCACCGGGGCCGAAGAGGATTCGCGCCAGATCGCCGCCGGCCAACAGTTCTACTCCGTCAGTTCGCGAACGATTGACTCTTCCAGGCACGGCGGTTGCGTTTACGTCTTTCACGACATCACCTCGCAACTCGCCACGGAACAGATGCTGCGCGAGTTGAAGGAAAAGGCCGAAGCCGCCAGCGCCGCCAAGAGCGAGTTTCTAGCGATGATGACCCACGAACTGCGCACCCCGTTGAATGCAGTTATCGGCACCGCCGACCTGCTTGGCGAAACGGCCGCCGATGAAGAGCAGCGCGAGGGGCTCGATACGATTCGCAAGGCCGGGGAAACCCTGCTGTCATTGGTCAACGATATTCTAGACCTGAGCAAACTCGAAGCTCTGGAAGTGCAGTTGGTGGACGAAGTGTATGGCCTACGCTCTGTGCTTGCGGACTCGCTGGAGATGGTGAGTGAAGCGGCGCGGCGTAAAACACTGTCGCTGGAAATACAGATCGCCAGCGAAGTTCCTGACCGCTTGTTGGGCGATAGCTCCAGGTTGAAGCAGATTCTGCTGAACTTGTTGGGCAACGCCGTGAAGTTTACCGAGCGCGGAGGCATTCTGCTGCGCGTGGATTGCGATGAGCCGGAGACGCTACGCATCTCCGTGCAGGATACGGGGCAAGGAATTGCTGAACACAAACTGGGCATTCTATTTCAACCATTTGTGCAGGCCGATGTTTCGCGCACGCGGCGTCATGAAGGAACGGGCCTGGGGCTGGTCATATCCAAACGGCTGGTAGAGAGGATGGGCGGGACGGTGATGGTCACCAGTGTCGAGGGAGTTGGATCAACCTTCCTTATCCGCATTCCGCTGCGAATCTCCACTGGGGAGTTGCCTCTTATTCCCGATGCCCTGTGGCGGTCGACCATCGAACATGCGGGCGGTAGGAGCAGCCGCATTCTGCTGGCTGAGGACAATCTTGTGAATCAACAGGTGGCTTCGAAGATGCTTCGCAAGCTGGGCTACCAGGTGGACATCGCCAATAACGGGCTCGATGCCGTCGCAGCCTGGAAGCGGGAAAAGCACTCGCTGGTCCTCATGGATTGCCGCATGCCTGAGATGGACGGCTTCGAGGCCACACGCGCAATCCGCGCCGAGGAAGGAGGCGACAAGGCAGTGATCATTGCCTTGACCGCCGATGTATTCAGCGACGCCAAAGGACGTTGCATGGACGCGGGCATGAACGATTATTTGTCGAAGCCCGTGCACTGGCAGCAACTGGCGAACGCGCTGGATAAGTGGTTGCGGACGGAGTAGAAGGGGTGAGGCCGATTACCAATCCGCCGCAGATTGCAAGTTCAATGTCGCTTACATTGGCGGTTTTGTGGCGCAGACACTCGTGTCTGACGTCTCGACATTCCTGTCGAGACGTCTTTAGTTGGGACGCTCTGCCCAAGCCAAGGATCCTGTATTTCGAAGGGTTTCCGAACGCGTCGAGACGAGTCTCGACGCGGCAGACACGAGTGTCCGCGCCACAAGAGCGTCGGTGCCTAAATGCTGGGCTATGGCCAATGTAAGCGACATTGGATTGCCAATCTGCCACACATCGGCAGATAGATCACGTCAACGAGGCAGGGACTTGGCGCTTATTGGACGTAGATGAACTCGTTCGAGGCGATGAGCGTGCGGCACAAACTGGCCCATGCCAGCAGTTGGCCATCGCCGTCCGACGCGGGCAATTTTGGGAAGCCCTTCAGGTACTCCATGCTTGAGGATACCTCTTGCGCCAAAGGTTCACGGCCGAGAACGGTGCGGTAGGCTTTTGCGATGCGGTTGCCATCCTCTGCGAGGAGCCGCTGCGCCAGCGTGCGCGTGCGCTCGGCGACGAACTTGCTGTTCATCATGTAGAGGGCTTGCGGGGCGACGTTGGTTTGCTCGCGCATCTCCGTGCTGGTGGTCCCATCGCCGAAGTCGAACAGCGTGAAGAGGGTGGAAAGGTTCGAGCGGCGCAGAGGCAGATACACTGTGCGGCGCTTGGAATCATCGGGGTGCATGCTCTTGCGGCCATCGCTGAATTCGTTGTCCGTACCTTTGCCCGTAGCGAGCGCGCCGCCCATGGTGAAGTCGATGGAGCCATCGAGCATGAGCAACGAATCGCGGATCTCTTCCACCGTCTTGCGGCGCATGGTGAAGCGCGTTAGCAGGCGGTTATCGGCATCGCGATCGCGCTGCTCGGCGGTCGAGTCGCTGCTCATCTGGTAAGCGTTCGAAAGCATGATGAGACGGTGCATCGCCTTTATCGATGAGCCGCGCGCGGCGAACTGCGCGGCCAGCCAGTCGAGCAGTTCCGGATGTGATGGCTTCTCGCCGGCGATGCCGAAGTTGTTTGACGTGCGGACGAGGCCCTGGCCGAAGTGGCCTTGCCAGATGCGGTTGACGATGACTCGCGCGACCAGTGGATTCGCAGGGTTGGCGAGCCATTCGGCCAGCTCTTTGCGGCCGCTGCCCTTTTCGATGGCCGGCTGCGCGTTGCCGGCGAGCACTGCGGGGAAGCGCTTGGCCACAAGGTCGCCGTGCGAGGCGGGGTTGCCGCGCAGGAACACGTGCTGCTCGACGGGCTTGTCTTCGGCTACTGCACAGGCCATTGGCGGCTCTGCGGGCGAGGCCTTCTTCAGATCGGCCAACTCTCCGCGAAGCTTGGCTAGCTTGGCGATGGCCTCCGGAGTATAGAACTTCTCGGGCTGTTTCTCCGGCAGGCCAAGCGTGCCTTTCGCTCCGGTGATCTCCGTATAGAAGCGGTTGGCTCCGGCGGGGAACTTCGCTTTGGACTTGGCGCGCAGCTCGACCTCGGCGAAGTAGTTGGCCTGGTATTCGGCAGCCGCGGCTTCGGGCGACGCCGCTTTGTACCAGGCTTCCAGATGCGGGCGGCGCTCCTTCGAGGGTTTCAGATAATCGACCCAGCATTGCAGGGCGGCTTGATCGAGATCAGCGGGCACGGCGGCTCCGTCTTGATAGATGCGTCGCGCTGCCAGCATGTACACGGCGATCTGCGGCGCCATCTTCTTGCGATAGGCACTGGCCTGGGTGCCGATCGCGCCATCGATTTCGCGCTGCTTGGCGGCGATCTTCTTCTGGTGCTCGGCATAGCGATCGGCCTCGGCCTTGCCTGACAACGGCACATAGAATAGCGACGACACGGTGCCTTCGATCTGCTCCAACTGGCGCGTGCTAGCGAAGATGGAGGCCAGCGAGTAGTAGTCCTTCGTGGTGATGGGATCGAACTTGTGGTCGTGGCAGCGCGCGCAGGAAATGGTGAGGCCAAGGAAGGTTTTGCCGACCACGTCGATCTGCTCATCGACGATGTCATAAAACATTTTGACCTTGTCCTGTTCCGCCACAAGTTTCGGCCCCAGCGCCAGAAATCCGGTGGCGACGATGCCGGTGACGTTTACTTCCTGGCCTGCGGGCGGAGGCAGAAGATCGCCGGCGATCTGCTCGCGCACGAACTGCGGATAGGGTACGTCGCGGTTGAACGCGTCGATAACATAGTCTCGATAACGCCACGCATAAGGGTAGCGATAGTCTTCGTCGGCTCCGGTGGAATCGGCATAGCGGGCGACGTCGAGCCAGTGGCGTCCCCACTTTTCACCGTAGCGCGGAGAGTCGAGAAAGCGGTCGATGGCCTTGGCGAAGGCTTGCGGCGACTTGTCGGCGAGGAAGAGGCGCGTGTCATCGGCAGTTGGAGGGAGGCCGGTGAGATCGAAGGCAGCGCGACGCAGCAGCGTGAGCTTGTCGGTGCGGGGCGCGGGGCGGAGCTTCTGCTCCTTCAGTTTGGCTTGCAGGAAGGAATCGATGGATTGGCCTTTGGATGAAGCCAGTGGACGGAATGCCCAGTGGTCGCCTGAAGCGCGGACTGGCGTGGCGGGCCATACGGCTCCGGCGCGCACCCAATCGGTTAGCGCGGCGATTTCGGCAGGCGCAAGCTTGCCCGCAGGCGGCATCTTGATCTTGCCTTCGTAGCTGGTGACCTCGAGCAAGCGCTGCGGTGCGGCGATGGCTGCGGACAGGTCAAGGCCTGCTGTCTTGGTCCGCGAGTTGTGGCAGCCTTGGCACTTGGCGACGAAGAGCGGACGCACCCTGGTTTCAAACAGATCGGTCTGCGCCGATGCAGTGGCGACGCTCAGTAAGATCAGGCTGGCAAGTTGGCGCATGGATCGATAATACTTAAGATACATGAACCAGGAAATCGTTGATGCTTGCGTTGCCAGAATTCGTGAGGCCGATAAGCCGCTCGCGCTGGCCGCAATCCGGAAGTTACTGCCGAAGCCGCTGAAAGTGACTCCGAAGCAGGAGCCCGAGTTGGCGCTGGCGCTGGATGCTGCGCCCGTTGTGAAATGGGCGGCTGCAGGTAAAGGCAAGCCGCGCTACTGGCATCGCACGTTGCGCGAGTGTGCGACCACGGCCTTGATGGACGCGCTGCTGAAGAAGCCCATCACGCTGGCGCTGGCGTTGAAGGATCTGAAGCCGAAGCTGTTTGGCGCGAGCAAGCCGGTGGCGGAAGTAGAGTTGAAGGCGCTGTTGTACGAATTGCAGGCGGCAGGAAAGGTGCACCAAGAAGTATTGGATCGCAAGGTCTGGTATTTTTCGCCGCAATGGGCCGCGGCGTTTGCGGGGCAGAAGACCAGGCTTGGTGAGGCAATCGTGAGTTCGGTGCAAGCGTTGGAATCGGGGCCGGGCAACTATGTTGCCGTGTACAAGCTGCGCACTGCCGCAGCGGTCAATGCGCAGTTCGATGAAGCGGCCATCGCGCTGGCCGATGCGGGTGAACTCATCCTTTCTGCATACGACGGGCCGCGGCCTGTGCCCGCGGAGAAAGCGCATGAGTTCGTGCAGGACTCCCAGGGCCTGTTATATGTTGGTTTGGCGCGCCCGCGGCGCGAGGAATAACCGATGCCTGAGATCGCCAATCCATTCGATGCCGATGTGGTTACCAACCCGGCGCAACCGGCGGTGATCGATGTGCCCGAAATCCACCAGAAGGCTTTCGAGGCCTGTAGGCGGGAGTTCGAGCATACGTCGGGCGGATCGCGGTCGATTCTGTTTCATGGCCAGGCGGGGTGCGGCAAGACACATTTGATGGGGCGGTTGCGGCGGTCGATTGGTGAAGGCATGTTCATCGCGGTGCGCATGGAGTCGACTCCGGCGATGGTGTGGCGTCACTTGCAACGGCGCTTGACTGGTCAGTTGCTGGAGCGCATGGAGAATGGCGAAACGTATCTGGATCGCATGCTGCGGCGATATGTTCCAGCGAAAGGCTCGTTGAGTGAGGCGTTGGAAGCGGCGAATATCGCCGACCTCACTCTGGATCATATACGCGTGTTGGAACACTACAGCGCGGGGCGGTATCGCAGTGCGTGCCGCGCCTGGCTGCGTGGAGAAGGGTTGGCGGAAGTGGACCGCGTGGCGTTGGGCGTTTCGGACCGGTTGAACGAAACGCTGGAAGATGACGGGGCGGAGTCGGCGGCGCGTGCCTACGTGTTGGCCACGGCACGATTGATTGCTCCGGAGCCGTTGATCTTCTGCTTCGATCAACTGGAGGCGCTGGGCCTTTCCGGCGCGGCAAACAGTTACGGACCGTTCACGAAGATGTGCGCGTGCCTGGTGGACGAGACGCCGCACTCGCTGGTGTTGTGCTCGATTCTGAGCACGTATCTGGGCGATCTGGAGCGGCAGTCGATGGTGAGCGACTATCATCGCATCTCAAAACAGGTGATCGATCTGCATCCGCTCGATCGCGGGTTGGGGCACAAGTTGATTCAGGCGCGGCTCGATTCGATTGACGAGTTGAAGCCGTTCCGCAACGGTGGCGGCGTTGCTCCGCTGCGAGCGGAAGAGATCGATGCCATCTTCAAGGCCAATCATGGTGCGTGTCCGGCGCGCAAGCTGATCCACGAAGCGCGCAAGATGTTCGCCAAGTGGAGCGGCGCGAAGGCCGCGCCTGCAGAGGCTGAGACGGAGTTTGTGCGCAAGCGCTTCGAGCAGTTCTGGGAAGCGTCGCTGGCGCATGCCGATGGCACGCACACGGGTGAGATTCTGCTGGCGATTCTGAGCCAGGCATCGGGGCTGGCCGGTCATAAGATCCAACCGGGCACGCACAAAGAATTGCCCTTCATGTTGAACACCCCGCAGGGGCCTGTGTTCGTTGCCTTTGCCGGCGAGACGAACATGAACAGCCTGGGGGCGAGGCTGAAGCGGATTCTGGAAGCGGCGGGCGAAGGCAAGCGCGTTGCGGTGATTCGCGATCCGCGATTGACGGTATCGCAGAAAGCGAAAGTGGTGAACGACCGGCTGGCGAAGATGGACGCGGCGGGGATCCGCTTCGTGAGGCCGCACGCGGAGGCCGTGGCGGCGATGGATGCGATGCGTCGATTGCTGGCCGAGGCGACGTCGGGCGACTTGACGCATCAGGGCGAAACAGTACGGCCTGAGTCGGTACGCGAATGGCTGGCGGCGAATCTGCCCGATGCGCTGCGCGGGCTTGTGGACGATGTCGCGGGCGGCAGTGCCGCGCCGGTGCGAACGGATGCGGCGTTGGAGTTGCTGGCCGCTGAGCGGGTGATTGAGGTAACCGAAATGTCCAGGCGGTTGGGCTGGACGGTGGAGCAGGTGGAACAGTATGCGCGTACGAATCCCGAGCAGGCTGGCATACTGGCCGGCCAGCCTGCGATCGTTTTTCACGTGGTTGATGCGCCGGTTAGGAGCGCGGTTGCGGATGCCTGAGCAGCCTGTTGCATTGACCGTGAGCCGCATTCGTCAGGAGCTGTATCTGGCGGCGGGCGCCAGCACTTCGGAGCGCGGCGGCGGTGCGCTTGTGGGCACGTTGTTTCATCAGGCGGCGGCAGCGATTCTGGATAGTGACAGCGCGTGCTACTGGGAGCGCGTGCTGGTGGGCGGACATCTGGATGGCGCGGTGCTCGCCCAGCGTGCGTATGAAGTTGTCGTCGGGCCGGGCCTGAGCAGGTATCGCAGTTCGTTGCAGGGTACGGGCGAACAGGCGTTGGCGTTGTGGAAAGCGGCGCAATCGTTCTGTGCGTGGTTTTGCGGGTTGGTAGAGACGGCGCTGAAGAGCGGGCAACTGAAGTATGACGCAGTGCGCGAACAGTGGACCGGCGGCACGGCGTTGTTCCAGGCCGAGGTGACGCTGACGACGACGCTGAGTGAGGCCGGTTGGGCCGGTCCTGTTTCCATTACCGGCAGGGCCGATCAGTTGATTCGCGCAGGCGGGCGCTATTGCATCGTGGAATTCAAATTGGGCGCTGGTCATGCGGAGGCGGACATGCTGCAGGCGTGCCTGTATCGCGAGATGCTACCCGCGGGCTCATCGATCGCGGTGGTTCGTTTCGCGGGTACTGGCGGCGGTGTTGAAGAGACCGTGGTGAGCGCGGAGCAGGCGGCGGGCGCGCGGCAAGCGGTGATGGATCTGATCGAGGCGCTGGCGTTCGGCGGGGCGAGTGCGCCATCGATTCCGGTGAACTGGCCGAAGCCGGCTGGTCCAGAAGAGATTGAGTTGGGCAAGAAGTTGATTGCGGCGTTTCGCGAGTTTGGAGCTGAGGTTCGCATGGCGGGCGAGCCGCTGGTGGGGCCGGCGTTTGTGCGCTTCTTTATTGAGGCCGGCAGGCGCGCCACGGCGAAGCGGATTTTGCAGCAGGGCATCAATCTGCAGATGCGGCTGCAACTGAGCGCGGAGCCGATGATCCACTTGACCGAGGGGCGCATTGCGGTGGACGTGCAGCGGGCCACGCGCGAGCCGATTCCGTTTGCTCACGTGCGCGAGATGTTGCGGGCCTATGGCGGTGAGTCGCGCGTGCTGGCGGGCATGGATCTGGCGGGGCATCCGCATTTCGCCGATTTCGCCGCGCCGGAGCATGCGCACATGCTGGTGGCGGGCGTGGCGGGCAGCGGCAAGACGGAGTGGCTGCGGTCGGCGATTGCCAGCCTGATGGTGCAGAACACGGCCGATACGTTGCGGTTGGTGCTGATTGACCCGAAGCGCAACGCGTTTCCGGAGCTGCGCAAGTCTCCGTTTTTGTGGCGCGCCGACGCGTTTCTGTGTCCGCCGGAAGATGACGTGGTGGCGATGCTGGAGGCGCTGGTGACGGAGATGGAGGAGCGCTATCTGCGGTTTGAGATGGAGCGGGCCGACGATTTGGCGGAGTATCTGCGCAACGGCGGGGCGGCGCTGCCGCGCATTGTTTGCGTGTGCGATGAGTTTGGCGACCTGTTGATGGGCAGCAAGGCGATTCGCGAGGACATTGAGAACGCGGTGAACCGGTTGGGGCAGAAGGCGCGCGCGGCGGGGATTCATCTGGTGCTGGCGACGCAGCGTCCGAGCCGGCAGGTGGTGAGCGGCGTGCTGAAGGCGAACCTGCCGTGCCGGGTGGCGTTGAAGGTCACCGAGGCGCTGGAGTCGCGGATTATTCTGGACCGCAATGGGGCGGAGAATCTGCTGGGGCGCGGGGATTTGTTGTTTAGCGGTGGCGGGGAACCGGTGCGGCTGCAGGCTCCGCTGCTAGATGCGGACGACCGGCGGTTGGTGTTTGAGTTTGGCGGGGCGGTGCGGGCGGGGTAGGTGAGTTCCAAATTGTATGGCCCTCGAAGAAATCGTCATTAGTAACTTTGTAGACCCGGACTTCGGGGCGCTGCGTTTAATCGAAACCCAAACGGAAGCACTGGTGAACGGGGGACCGCGGAAGAAGTTAGTCCATCGAGAATGGTCAGGGAAAAGGCATGACCTTGTTGCCGCCATTTCCATTTCCAATAGCGATGATCCCCCAGTCGTTACAGATGACGTCCGAGTTGCCTTTCGGGCAATCGTTCTCGCCCTGGACGGATTCAAACGCACGATTGCAAAAAGTCAGTTGGAACTTGCGCAGGATTGGGCGGCGCAGGGCGGCCACGCCGTTCCGCTCGACGCCACTATGTTTGCAAACGCTCTAGTCGTAACTGATTTCCAAATTGGTTCTGATCGATTGACGGTTTTCTTGAAAGATACCGCTGACATTTTCGATGGTCACGCGATTGAGGTCTGGATCGAAAATGGTTCCATTGTTGAGATCTTATTGGCAGGTTAGAGTTGCACATCTGGCGGAGAAGTGGGGGCATGAAAGGGGGTACGTTTGTGGATAGCCAAGAAAATCCTCGAAGCTGTCCTTTCGGTGCTTAGCCCGCCCGAATGCCTAAAATGGTATAACCGTTACATCAAAGTTGCGCGTCCAATTTACAGAGGCGAAGAACCGGGAGGTTCATCGAAAGCACGGGATAAGCCTGTCGGAAGCTGGGGAGATTTTTGATCAGGCCTACATCGTGGACACAAAGAATGACGATCCTGAGCAGTTTCGTGCGATCGGTTGGAGCCGGGGCCGAATGTGCTCGGTTATCTTCGAAATTCGGCGCGACTCAGAGGGGGAATACTATCACCTGGTGACAGCCTGGAAGGCGACCAAGCAGGAGATCCAATCTTATGCCGAACAAATCTAGAGCTAAAATCACAGCCGACGAGATTGCCGAAAGGGCGTCGAAGGGCGAGGATGTTTCTTCGTATTTCAGCAATCAGTTCACTGTGGTGAGACCAATTCGCAGGGTAAACGTGGACCTCACGCAAGGCATGCTGAGCGAACTGGATGCGCGTGCGGCGAGTCTGAATATCAGCCGGCAAGCGGTGATCAAGACACTGCTGCGGCAAGCGCTCGACCAGATTGACTCCAATGTCCCGGGCAGGAAGCGGCGGGCCGGATAAAGAGCCAACGGGGGCGAGTCTGTAGCACACGCGCTCACTGTCCTTCATGACAAGGTGACCGATGATCAGGCGCTGGGGGATGTGGTTTGGGGAACATCCAGGCTTCGCGCGGCAAATGCCAGGACCGCCGAAATTTGTTCCCGCGTGACGTCGAACTGGTCGATGATCTCGTCGATTGTTGCGCCGGCTTCCAGGTTTTCAAACACGGCATAAACGGGCATACGCGTATCTCGAAATACCCACGCGCCGCTCCTGCGTCCCGGTCCGCTTTCCACGGCGGGACATTGTGACCAGTCTAGATTTGGCATAGTGCAGAGCTCCTCCCTGTCATTGTTTCTTGCCGGGTTTCTTGCCGGGTTTTGGGAGCGGCATCAAGGGTGCGAGCTCTGTCTCGGTGGGGTGCCCTATTTCCACTGGTACTGACGAGGCGGGTTGCAATTATAGAAAATGTTCTATACGTTGAAAATGTGGAGCATGGTGAAAACCAGCGGGTGGCAACCATATCGTGGGAGGGCGACTCGTGGGACATACTGAAATCGTGACCGAAGTCGATTCGCTTGGATTTTGGTACTTCGTTGCGTGAAATGCAGCAGGGATGGCCCGCGAAACTGGATGTCAGGCCCATGCAGTCTATCGGCGACGGCGTTTTCGAGTTGAAGGACTCCGACGAAAGCGGTTGATATCGAATGATCTAGCTGGCGCGGAAGAACGACATCCTATTCGTGCTCGACTGCTTTGAAAAGGACTCCCGAAAGACCGCGAGACGGGACATAGCGCGGGCGAAGGTCCGGTTATGTCGACTTCGGAGTGCGTGGTCGGCATCTCGAAAAAGTGGTCGCAAGCGGGATTTTCGCAGAAGTGCAATCCCAGCAAGACTGGGCAGCTCCAGTTTCCGATAACTCCCGTGAACTGGCGTTATCGGAAAGTGGCCCTCCGCATGACGGACACGCCGGATGGTTTCCGAAACCGCACATTCATTCACCTTGCACAAACCGCTCGCCTTGTGGCCCCCTCGCACGATAATCCGAAGAATGTCTGGACGCGAAGCCAAGCACGAAAGCCGATCTACATGGGACATTTAGCGGTAAACGAATATCCTGTCCTTGGAACGGAATCACGACAATCATGTAGATTTCTGGTTGGCCGGAATAATGACCTTTTCATTGACGGTGGCCGGCAAGAAGACCGGCGACCCGAATATCCGCTTCCATGTGCTGCGGCAAACTCAAAGGCTGCGGTCCTCATTTTCTCCAGAAAAAAGACTAATCGGTTTGCTCTGCTCGTTCATTTCTTCTTGAGATTTAAGCAGACGGAATTTCTCACCCACTAACAACACCAATGCTCCACCTGCGAATCCGCAAAGAAGAAAACTACCAGCAAATAATGCGAGACCGATGAGGTTTGCGCGCGCTTCCATACGCTGAAAAGGGCCGTATGTGCCATATTCGCGGGTTAGCTCGATGAAAACCGCCCACAACCCTGTAGCCGCCATTCCCATGTAACATAGTATTAGCCCGGTCATTCCGCCTACTCCGGTCATGATTGTCCTGATTGCCATTGGTGCCTCCATTTTTCAGCCAACTCGGCATTCTCAAATTTCGCACTCGCAGACCTATGTCCCTAATTGTCCACCAATTCGCTAATATATACAAGCATTCGCAAATCTGACGTTATGCCCGAAAGAGACATAGGAGGCACTTTGAGCACACCTGTTTCCATAACATGCATCCCTGTTGGAATCCGACCGGCCAAGAGTTGGTCGATGGTTGCCTGGACATCCATCGCCGCTCTATCGGTCTTCGTCAGTTACTTGATCACGTTTCTCCTCGGTATAGTCGGCTTTCTCTTTGGACTCCTGATGCTGATTTCAATGCTCAAATCGGGCCTGTCTCTTTTCGGAGTGATCCTGGCTGTGTTCGCGCTCATCATGGGGGGAACGACCTTATGGTCGCTGCTGCCGCGCAAACTCCGCTTCGAGGTCAACGGGGTTCCAATCGATATGTCCCGCGAGACCCGCCTCCACGCCGAAATCGAGGCATTAGCGAGGGCCCTGAACGAAAACATGCCCGACGAAGTGTATCTTGTTCCCTTCGCCAATGCAGCAGTGCTCGAGCATAAAAACAAACGCATCATGTTACTCGGTTTACCGCTCCTGGAGTTACTCACAGTGTCCCAATTTCGAGCTATACTCGCGCATGAATTCGGACACTTCTACGCGGGGGACACGCGAATGAGCCCTTGGCTTTTCCGTGCGCGTAGAAACATGGCTGATGTACTCACTCGCCTCAGCCGGGATTCTGAATTGCTTTCGTTCCTGAGCCAATTTGTCGTCGTGGCTATCTTGCGAATGGCCATCCTCGGTGTCCTCACGCTGTGGTGGAAACTCTTCAATCGACTAACCCAGCATATTTCGCGGAAGCAAGAGTATCGTTGCGATGAACTGGCCTGCTATCTTGCAGGCTCCGAGAGTTTGGAAAAGGGCCTCTGTTCGGTGAGCCGGGCCGCCGCGACCTTTGCTCCGTTTTTGAATCAGGTTGTCGCACCTATCGTTGCCAGCGGATACCGGCCGCCGCTCGCCGATGGATACGGGCGATTGTTCCTGGCGCCTGAAGTCGCGAAAGTTGCATCTGCATTGCTCGAAGCGCAGCTTGCTACGAACAGGACCGACCCAATGGATTCGCATCCACCTTTGAATGCGCGTATCAAGAAAGCTCGAACCTTGGCGATTACAATTGGCTCCGAAGACAACCGGCCGGCGATCGCACTATTAGAAAATCTGCCGTGGCTTGAACTCCAGCTGCTCACGAAATTGATGCCGGCCCTAAAGCCCACGGAGTTGAATCCAATAGAATGGGACAACGCTGGATCGATAGTTTACGTTCCGCTATTGCGAAGGGACGCTGCGAAGCTTGCGCCGGCTCTGGATTCGGTGACGATCTACGACATTCCCAAGGCAATTTCCCGGATCGGAAACCGCATCCCGGACCCTCCAGGCACGCTACTCACCCACGAGCAACGCGCCGGCCGCGCAGTTGATTTGATCGGACGCGCCATGATGGTGGTGTTGGTTGATCACGGCTGGAAACTCCATTACCAGCCAGGGCAATGTTACGTAGAAAGCGAAAACGGCATAACAATGGATCAGGCAACTGTCATTAAGGCACTTCGCAACGGCAATCAGGGCGCGGACACCTGGCTCCAATTCTGCCAGGCGAACGGAATCGGCGATTGGCAGATGTTGGCACCGGAAGCTGCACAAGGAGCGGCGCAGTAGCGGCCACGAAATCGCATACCCAACGCAGTCAAGCAGCCACTCTTCGGTTACCGATTTCGTTGGAAAGCCCGGTGCCTCAGTAAGTCAACGGACTGGTCCTGTGGATAAAGTCTGTGGTTTCGCGTCATTAGATGTGACTTGGCCGGAAGATCCAGCCTCCCTTGCAGTCCGCGATATCCCATATAGTACATGGTGGCGCATGGGGTGAATCTGTGATGAGCGGATGATCGAAATCCTCGGAACATTTCATGCCGATCTTTTTCATCATTCGGCGCGGCCTCGCAATCGAAGCTGCCGTGAATGAGACGATCTCTTCGCGTTTCAGGTGTTCAAAACCGAATCGCAACACCGCCCGCGCACTTCCAGTTGAAAGGCCTCGACACAAGAGGTTGATACGCAACCGGTAAGCCATGCCGCAGGATTATCGGGAATACCAGATTGTAGCCACTGTTCGAATGCGGCTGGGAGCACCTCGTCTGTGACGAACTGTCACCTTTGATCCTTCGGTCAATAGGATCCCCGATGCCGCAGAACATCATCCGCGCGGTCTGGGATCGCGACG
>CAIRSA010000233.1 GCA_903881085.1 uncultured Acidobacteriia bacterium | reverse complement strand
CCTGGCAGCAGCAGAGAAACGCTGCAAAGCGAGGCATCGAGTGGACGTTTACGCGTCAAAAGGCGGACCGCAAACTGAGTAAGCATTATGTTCCGTAATTACATTGTTCTGATACTAGCGTCCCGCATGTAAAGGTCCAATGCAAACTGTGCTGCGAGGTGGCGCGGACACTCGACTGGGACCTGATGTGGGGCCGATTGGCAATCAGCTCTGGCGACTACTGGCAACAGGAGGAGCCCGCTGGTTTCGGCGGAAGGCGGCAGTCTTCAAAAGTCGCACGAGCCGGATAAGTCGAGAGGCTTACGTCCGGTCCTGTGAGATGCTCGAGGGGAAAATCCACGGGCCTACTCGGCGGGGGCTGTGAGGCTCACCCGTATCCCGATTAACTCTTCTCGCAGCTGCTCCCTCCAAAAACGAATTGCATTGGATTGGCAATCTGCAGCCCAGTGTGGCGAGCTTTTAAAGAACTCGCCCCCAAGCGGGAGGCGGCTGGTGCTCTATTGAATAAAATCGTTCGTGCAAGTGTTCATGGCATTTTGCCGTACGCTAGCGGCAGTTCCGTGGGCTGGGAGGCTGCCCGCTAACGCTCGTGCAAATCGTCCCGCGTCCAGGTGTTCACTCCTCCGGTACCTCTGTCTGGCGCATTTTGATTCGGTCAATGAATCTCCGATTGCTTTCAAAAACCAGCGCCAGCATCTTCTTCCCATCTGGAACATCGCTGATGGTGCGCTCCAACTCGCGATAGCCCTTCGTCGCCATCTCCGCAATCAGCTCCGCTTCATCCACCAGCACGGGCTTTGCCGCCACCACCGCTTTCATCGTTCCAGGTGGCACGCGGGAGGGCGTCACGGCTGCGGTCATGCCTGCCGGGTTTTGCTGGATCACGATCAGGCAACGCGCCGGGGCCACTTTGGCAATAGATGCGATGCCTTTGCGCCAGGCGATGTGTTCGAAGACCAGCACCACGGCGGCCATGTCGAAGGGCCCGGCAAGGGCGGTCTGTTCCAGGTCGTCCAACTGTGTGCGCCATTGGGTCAGTCCAGACTGGGCAAGACGCGCTTCCAGCCGTTCAAGGAACTGCGCATTGATGTCGCTGAAGGTGACGTCGAAGGGCGAAAGGAAGGCTGCACTCGCGAAATCGAACATCTGTCCGGTGCCTGCGCCCGCGATCCACAATCGGGCTCCGGCTGCGGCCCAGTTGATGACCGCCTCACGTACCAAAACGGCGTTGGCTTGCGCCTGACCGATCGAAGCCATGTGCAATTCGTAATCTTCCGGCGTCACAAATCCGGTCCACGCCTGGCGCAAATTCATTTGGGGATTTTCCACTGCATCCATTTTGCGATAAAGTAGGGACCTATGTTGAGAACCCTTACCCTACTCACCCTCGCGGTATGCTCGAGCGCCCTGTTTGCAGCCGAGCCGGATAAAGAAGTTTTGACGGCCATGGACACCTGGCGCAAAGCGATGATCGCCAAAGACGGCAAAGCGCTGGAAAAACTCTACGCCGCCGACCTCACCTACACGCATTCAAGCGGCAAGAACGAGACCAAAGCCGAAGCGATTGCCGCCATCGTAAACGGCAAGGGCAAAACCGAAAAGATTGAATTTGCGGACACTACGGTTCGTGTCTATGGAAAGACCGCGCTGGTGAAGGGGAAGGTCTCGATCACAGCGTCGACTGACGGCAAGCAGGCCACAACAAATCTGAACATCCTGCACGTCTGGGTCAAGGGTTCTTCGGGTTGGCAATTGTCGGCTCGCCAGGCGATCCGGCTGACCCAGTAGTTTGGCGCCAAGGGCCTGTGGCAGAAGTGCGTGACATTCATTGGTGGCGCAGGTGGTTTCGCCTGTGTGGATGTTAATTCTTTAGTTCGGCGACGATCTCCCGTGCGGCTTGCCGTGCGGGTTCGATCGCGCCGATTTCAAAGCTGATGGCTCCGACCTTGGCATGTCCGCCGCCGCCGTAACGCTCACAGATAGTCGCCAAATTGTGCGTCAGCGGCTTTGAGGCCCACGGGTTGGAGCCTACCGAAACTTTCGTGCGGAAACTCGACTTGCTGACCGAGACCGTGTAGACCGTATCCGGAAACAGATAATAGGGTATGAATTTGTTGTAGCCTTCGAGGCCGTCCTCGATAAGGTCAAAAAACAGCACGCCGTCATCCAGGTGCGATTCACGCTTGATGATGTCGATCGACTTAAGGTGGCGCTCGTAGAGCGGCTTGTAGAGTTCCTGAATTTCCGCGTCGTTAATGATTTCATCCAACGTCGAGGTGCGCATCATGCGGATGATTTTGTGCACGGCACTCGAGCCTTTGGCCGCTTCGATCACCAGCACCAACTGCATGGCCGGCGCCCCCAATTGAACGGCTTGTTGCGCGCTTTCATACTGCGCGCCGTCGATGATGTCGGCCCAATGCACCAGATCTTTCAGGTCGGAAGGGTCGTAGCCAAACTGTTCACGGGCGAAGTTGGCGATGAATTTCGTACACGAGCGGTAGGTCGGATCGTAGAGCTTCTTGCCGCTGCGGTCGCGGTGGAAATGCTCGGCGTCTTCAGGGCTGAGAAACGCGCTTTGGTGATGGTCGAACCACCATGTGAGGTTGGGGTTTGTGGAGTACTTGAAGTCCACGATGGCGTTCTCATCTCCATCGAAGAGGCTGTCTTCAAACAACTGAGAGGCTTTGTGCGCCAGGCCGGTGTATTCAAATTCAGCATCCGGGCGCAGTTTGGCCTGATAGAAGCGGCTGAAGTACGCCGCGGAGGCTGCGCCGTCGAAACAATGATCGTGATAAAGTACGCGTACTCGCATTGAGATTTTTGGATTCGTAAAAACTAACTAGATTGACCGATTTCGAACTAAATTGCAAGTCCCGGTGCAATTCTCTCTTCTTAAATCTTTGCTTTGGGGTACCGCAGCCGCATCCATTCGACAAATTCTTCGGGCGCCGCCATCGTCGAAAGCCTGCTCTGCCTGACCAATGCCCAGTTGTCGAACAGATGCGAGAGCTTGATTTCAGAGAGCGTGGTTGGCGGCTCCAGGCGCCGCACAAACTGGAAGCCCGGCACGTAGGACTTGGGCTCCTTCGGGTCCGGCACCGGAGGAGAGATTACTTTTGCCATGCCGGTAATCGCCGCCTGTCCCATGCTATGGTAGATGAAAACCTTGTCGCCGGGGCGCATGGTTTTGATGACGATGATCGCCTGGGCGTTTTTCACGCCATCCCAAAGAGTCTGTTTGTCTTGCTCGAGTTGATCGATTGTGTATGTTTCGGGGTCTGTTTTTGCCAGAAAGTATGCCATCGCCACCACCGTACGGATTAGTAGGAAAGACCTAGTATAAACAAATCCGGAGGGAAATCTCAGGGCCAGGCTATTGTTATACAATAAAAGAGTCGATTTGACTATGAGGTACCTGGATCGGGCGGAGCAGCCCGAGCGGGCTGGAATTTGTGTTTTAAATACGAACGGGAAAGAACGATGATAATTCGATCCACTACCAAGCGGGAGATGCCAGATCTTCCGTTGAAAACAGAAAGGCCGGGAGCCGCCATGTCGCATACCAAGAGCAATACCACAGGTGCCGGACTGCCGGCCTGGTCCGTAAGGTCTCGAGGCTTCGCGTTGTTGATGGCTATTGGCATCGGCATGTGCTGCCCCCAAGAAATTTTGCGTGCGCAGGGAAACGCAAAGAACGAGGGCAAGCCGGGTGCGGAAAAGGCAGAAGCAGTGGCACGTGCCGAAGCCAGCGGAGGAGTGGTTGACCCTCACGCCTACAAAATCGGGGCGGAAGACGTCTTGAGCATCAAGGTCTGGCGGGAAGCCGATCTGTCCGGACAGTTCACGGTGAGGCCAGACGGCAAGATCACGCTGCCATTGTCCGGCGAGGTTATGGCAGGCGGGTTAACTCCGGCGGAGCTTCAAAAAGTAGTGACTGAAGCCTATGGCAAGCTGGTGAAGGACCCAGACGTGATGCTGCAAGTTGAGATGGTTCGCAGCAAAAAATATTTTCTGGTGGGAGAGGTAAACAAGACCGGCGCATTTCCGTTGGTGGTTCCGACCACGGTTTTGGATGCAATCAACTCCGCCGGTGGACTGCGTGAGTTTGCAAACGCCAAGTCGATCATCATTCTGCGCGGAGCTACGCGCATCAAGTTCAATTACAAGGAAGTAATCCAGGGCAAGAAACTGGAGCAGAATGTTTTTTTGGAAAATGGGGATCACGTTATCGTCCGTTAGCCGGATGACTACGTTGACCCAGGTTGAAAACAGTTTACGCTTGTGGCCGATAGGTCCAGGCAAGGAGGATTATGCAGCAGCAGCAAGAATTTAGCGTTCAGCGACGGGAGATGGAATTCGAAGATTACATCGATATCCTGCGCCGTCACCGGTCGTGGATTTTAGGGCCGTTCCTGGCAGGCTTGGTGATTTCGGTGGTAGTGGCGTTTCTGTGGCACGATACCTATGTTTCGGTTGCCACTATGAAAGTTGTCCCATCTTCGATTCCCGAGAGGTTCGTGCCATCCAATGTGAATTTTGAGTTGACGCAGCGGATCAATGCGATGACACAGACGATTCTGAGCCGTGCCAACCTGTCCAACATCATTAACACCTTCAATCTTTATCCGAGCGAAATCAAATCGAAGCCGATGGAAGATCTGATCGAAGAGATGAAATCCAAGCACATCAGGATCACCCAAGTGTTTAATGGATCGGTCGGGCAGAAGGGCGGCTCATTTGAAGTCTTCTTCGAGAGTGATAACCGCTTTACCGCGCAAAAGGTCTGCCAGGATCTTGTGAGCCGGTTCATGCAGGAAAACATTCGCGAAAGCACGAGCCAGACCGGGTCGACCACCGATTTTCTCTCCGACACATTGGCCGAGGCGAAGAAAGAACTGGATACGATTGAGCAGAAAATGACGGCGTTCCGCATGCAAAATTCCAACACTCTACCCGAAGAGCGCATGAACAACATGAGCACTTTGCATTTGCTGGAAACGCGGATGTCGAATATCAACTCGCAATTGAGCCGGGTGAACCAGGACAAGTTGCTGCTGGAAGCAGATATGCGCCGCACGCAGGAGCTGTTGAACGCCGCACTGACGCCACAGACGATTGAGACAGCCGGGAACCCGGTGATGCAGCAGGCGAGGAATGAACGACTGGTGGCGCTGGAACGCGATGTTCAGCAGTTGGAAACGAATCTGGTGCTCCTGAAGGACCGCTACACTCCGCAGAACCCGGAAGTAAAACGAGCCGAAGCCACGCTGGCACTTGCGCGGCGCGAACGGGACAACCTGCAGAAGCAGGAGGAGACAAAGAAACCGGCTACAACCACTCCACAAACGACCAGGCGGACCGTGATTGCCGCCAAGGACGCCTCTGACCTGCAGACTCAGTTGACCCGGGTGAAGGCCATAATGACGGCTAAGGATGTGGAAAGCGAGGACCTGCTGAAAGAGCAAAAGAGTCTTTACTCGCAGATGAAGACCTATGAAGCGCGCATTCAATCCAGTCCCATTGGTGAACAGAAGTATCTCGAGTTGATGCGCGACTATGACCGGGCGAAACTGAACTATCAGGAACTCAGCAAGAAGAAAGCCGACTCAAGCGTTGCCCAGAAAGTGATTGAACGCAAGCAGGGCGAAACACTGGAAATGCTGAATCCCGCATCGCTGCCTTTTACACCTACTGATCCGAAGCGCTGGGTGATCATCACGGCAGGGGGAATCGCCGGCCTGCTGTTGGGTTTGCTGCTGGCCGGGGCGCGCGAAGTCAAAGATACCTCTCTGAAGAATCTCAAAGATGTGCGCAGCTACACGCAACTGACGATTTTGGGCTGTATTCCGCTCCTGGAAAACGATCTGGTGGTTCGCCGCCGCCGGCGGCTTTCCTTGCTTGCCTGGTCCACAGCTTGCCTGGTTGGAGCCATCGTTGTTTCAGCCTCGGTTTGGTATTACTATTCCACGAAGTCATAACGGAGAGAACATGAGTAGAGTCCATGATGCATTGCGGCGCGCCGAGAATTCCGGTTTTGTACCACAAAGCCGTCCCGCGGGGACTATTTCCGGTACTTCTCGAGTAGAGCCGCCAACCACAAACGTTAACAATTTGTCCGGACTTCTTGAAAAGATTCAGGAAGTTCCGTTCCACCCACTGGCCGAATCGCATCTGATCGATGCGGCGCGGCCGCATGAGGCGCCCAGCGAGGAGTTCCGCACGCTGCGGACGCGACTCAATCACCTGCAAAGCCTGCAGCCGATCCACAGCCTGGTGGTTACCTCGGCTTCGCCCGCGGAAGGGAAGTCATTCACCGCGGTGAATCTGGCGTTGGCCGAATCGCATCTGGCTGGCAACCTTACGCTGCTTGCCGACTTCGATTTCCGCCGCCCCATTGTCCACAACATGTTTCAGGTGGACCGCAGCCCCGGCATCACCGATTATTTGCTTGGGCGTGCGGAACTCCACGAAATCATCAAGAAAATAGCAGGAACCAACCTGTACATCATGCCGGCCGGTGAGGCCGTCCTGAATCCGCTGGAATTGCTCAACCTGCGGGAAGTGAAGCAGTTGTTCGATACCTTGCCTTCGGTGTTCAACTGGGTGATTCTCGACAGCCCTCCGCTGCTGTTCGCCGCAGATGCCAATTTGCTTTCCACGTTGTGCCACGGCACCATGCTGGTGGTGCGCATTGGCACCACCACTATCGACAGCGTGACTCGCGCAATCCAATCGCTGTGCCACAACAATCTGCTGGGCATTTCGGTGAATGGCGCGCGGCGGGGCGAACTGTATTCCAAGTACACCTATTACCACTCGTATTACTATTCGCATCCGGAGACAACGGGCGATACGCCTAAGGGCGAGACGGAAGAAGCTGAATAACTCTCTCGTCCGAACTACTGGTCTGAATCAAGCCCGCTATCGCCAGGCCCCGTCTTCGGGCGTGGCGAATCGCGGGCTTGACTGTTTGTGGACTAAGTTCCGGAATACTCAGCGTATCCGTGGTACCATTGATTCTTTCCATGGATGGTGAAGAGCGGCAATTCAGCGACGTTCCCAACGAGCCAGTTCGTGACGAACAACTGGCGCCGCCTGCCACCGCTCCAGCCCCGGCCATAGCGATTGGGCTGCTGGTTCGCATTCTTGCGGGAATCGAGTCGGGTATTTGGGGAGCATTTTTGATGTCGGGGTGGATGTGTGCTCACTCGTGGTGGAGTGGAGACCGGTTTTTGACGCCGGCTAATATCTGGGCGACAACTTTGTTCGGATCATCTGTAATGCGGTGGGCTCCTTCCAGACCGCTTTCCGGGTTCGCATTGCAGTTTACGATGGCCTGCATCGTGGGGGTTTTTTACGCCCTTGTGGCAGCCGGCTGGAAGCGGTTTTATGTAGCGTTTTTATTTGGGTTGGCGGTAGGCGCCCTATGGTATTTTTTGTTGGTATATTGGAATCGCTGGATTGCGGTCTACTCTCCGCAACCAGAAACCTTCATCGCCTACCTGTTGTTTGGAATTGTGCTTAGCCGGACGCCTTTAAGATGCATTCATTTGGCAGGGGTCCTTGCCTCGCCCGATTAGTTTGTTAGAATAAAGAGTTTGGGCTCCGTCTCTGATTCAGTTATCTCCTCGGTTCTCTTCTGAAAATGAAACCAGGCAGTGGCGGTGTACGTCTCCATATAGTCGCAGAGTGGAAAGGAATCACCGTTTCATGAGTTTTTGCAGGCCTGTCAGCCTGACGGCCCTATTAGCTTGTCTGTTGTGTGTTACTCATTGGAATCCACTCTGGGGGCAGCAACCGGCTGCGCAACAGAAGAAGCAGAATCCATTTGAGCAAGTGCCACAGGCCCCAGCTCAAGCCAAGCCCGAAGAGCCGAAACCAGCCGCTCCCGCCAAGCCCGTAATGCAGGCGCCGGCGGCCGCCGCTACTTCCGCGCCGGCCGGTGCCGCCACCGGTCCAGTGGATGACGTCATTGAATTGATTGAATTCCGCGGAGCGCGCAGAGTTCCGCAGGACACACTGAAAGCACTCATCTTCTCCAAAAAGGGAGACAAGATGGACGAAGAGACCCTCCACCGGGATTTTATGGCGTTGTGGAATACTGGCCGCTTCGATGACATCGTGCTGGAAAAAGAACCCGGCCGTACCGGCTGGATTCTGCGTTATGTTGTCCAGGAACGCCGCGTCGTTCGCTCCATCAAATACGATGGCGCAAAATCGCTTACCGTCTCGGAAATCCTCGACCGCTTCAAAGAGCGCAAAGTCGGCCTGACTGTCGAATCGCAGTACGACCCCAACAAAGTGCAGCGCGCGGCGATCGTATTGAAAGAGTACCTTGCTGAGCGTGGCCGCCAGTTTGCCACCGTTCTGCCGGAAGTTCGCCAGATTCCGCCCTCCTCCCTTGAAATCACCTTCAAGGTGGATGAAGGCCCGAAGGTAAAGGTCGGCGCCATCGACATTGTTGGCAATCAGATCTTCAACGACAAGGTCGTGATTCGAGCGATGAAGAATCTGCATCCTATCGGTCTGCCCCACTCCATTTTCTTTGAAAGCCTCTTCCCGAAGACCTTTGACTCAACCAAACTTGAAGAAGACAAGGATCGCGTTCGCAATTTCTATCAGGAAAAGGGCTACTTCACCACGCGCGTCGGCGAATCAAGTGTAAAAATATTAGACGTGATTCCCGGCGGTTATCGCATCCCTTTCATCAAGACCAACAAGCCAGGCAAGCAGGCGATGATCTCGGTGAACTTGGAAGAGAGCCGCAAATACAAACTGGCGAAGGTGAACTTCGTCGGCGTCAAACTCTTCAAGACCCCCGAAAGCCTGATGCGTCCATTGTTCTCCATGCAGGAAGGCGACACCTTTTCCACTGTTCGCCTGCGCAAAGGACTGGAGCAGATGCGCAAGCTGTATGGCGAATTCGGCTACATCGATATGGTGCCGGAGCCTGACATTCAGCCCGTGCCCAACTCCGATAAGATCGAGTTCACGTTGAGCGTGGACGAAGGCAAACAGTTCTTCGTTCGCCGTATCGACTTTGCCGGTAACACAACCACCCGCGACAAAGTTATCCGCCGCGAACTGCTGATCGACGAAGGCGATATGTTCAATACGCGCCTGTGGGAAGTCAGCATTCTGCGTTTGAACCAGTTGGGCTATTTCGAGGCCTTGAAACAGGACGAATCGGCCGACATCAAGCGCGATACAAAGACCAATACTGTCGACATTACGCTTAAGCTGAAAGAGCGAGGCAAGAACTCGGTGCAGCTTTCCGGCGGCGTTTCGGGTATCGCAGGCAGCTTTATCAGCATGGGCTATTCGACGAACAACTTCCTGGGCTTGGGCGAAACCCTCGGCATCAACTCCCAGTTGGGCGATCGAACGCGCGATGTCACGCTCAGCTTCACGGAGCCCTACATCTTCGATAAGCCGATCCAGACCGGCTTCACGGTGTACATCCAACGCTTCAACTACAATCAGGCACGCGAAGTTTCGCTGTTGTCCGGCCGCAACCTGATTCCTCTGTACAATCAGCTCGGCACCAACAACTTGTTAAATTATGTGTCCAACGGCCGAGGTATCACTGTCTTCGCAAATACCTTGTTGAAGCGTTCATTTGCGCGCGTCGGTGTCAGCTATGGATATAGCATTTCCAATATCACAACGTTGACTACCGCTTCGACTACGTATTTCGACTACCTCAACTTCCAGGGTGTCTCCGGGCCGAACTCGCTACAGGGCATCAAGAAGAGCTACATCATTCCGTCCTACAGCTTCAACACGGTCGATCACCCTATCACGCCTTCTCGCGGCAGAAGCCTGTTCATCTCCACTCAGTTCACAGGCAGCGTGCTGGGCGGCAACGTGAACATGATTGAGCCCAATATCACGGCGACCTATTTCCGCGCCGGCCTGAAAAAGGGCCACGTCATCGGTATGCGGCTTTTGGGTAAGTTCCTCACGGGTTATGGCGGCAAGGTTGCGCCTCCATTTGACCGCTTCTACATGGGCGGCGAAAACGACATCCGCGGCTTCGACATCTGGGGTATCTCGCCGATCGCATATGTGGCGAGCTCTGCGTCAGTCAACGTGTTAAATTCCGATGGCACGCCTCGCCGCCAAAAGATTGTGACCAACGGCGTTCCGTCCTTCGATCCAGTGACGCAGCAGATCCCGATTTATCAGATGGTCTTCCCGGGCGGCGATACCCAGGTGGTCAGCAACTTCGAATACCGCATTCCGATCTTTGGACCGGTGATTTTGGCGGCGTTCGCAGATACCGGTATCAATAAGCTGTCCCGCACCGATCAGTTGCTGATGAATCCGGACCGTGTTTCATCACTGAACGGACAGTTCCCGCAGGCGGGATTTGACGGTAGAGTGAAGATCGCGCCGGGTACACAGGCCATGCGCATGTCGACCGGCTTGGAACTGCAGGTGATGATGCCGGTTGTCAATGCCCCCTTCCGGTTGTATTATGCGTATAACCCATTAATCGTAAGCCGCGATTTGCAGCCGCCGATTGTGGCTGATCGCGCGTTCTTCCCCAATGAGGCCACCTTCATCCAGTCGGTTGCGTTGTTTGGGCGGGCCTCTCCGTTTCATGAGAAACGGAAGTCATTCCGGTTTACAATTGGCCGCACATTTTAGAAATCAATTTCAGGAGTCTTGAAGGTGAACAGAAGGTTTATTCAACTGCCCGTACTGGCGCTGAGCGCCATGATGGCGGCCAACGCACAGGCCCCGACCAAGGTCGGGATCATTAACATCCAGAGCGCCATCATCGGTACCAAAGATGGCCAGAAGGCTGTTCAGGAATTAGAAGCCAAATCGGCGCCAAAGCGCAAAGAGCTGGAAGGAAAGCAGGGCAACATCCAGTCGCTCCAGACCAAGCTGCGCTCTTCCTCCAACACGGCTAGCGAAGAGGTTCGCAACGGGCTGGCACGCCAGATCGATACGGCTACAAAGGCCTACAATCGCGATCTGGAAGATGCACAGGCGGAATTCGACCAGGAACAGCAGAAGATCCTCGGCGAAATCGGTGGCAAGATGATGGCTGTGATCGACAAATACTCGACCGATAATGGTTTTGCGGTGATTCTCGATGTGAGCTCGCAGCAGACCCCGGTGTTGTTCGCCGCAACCAGCGTCGACATCACTCGCGACATCATTGCCATGTATGACAAGAACGCTCCTGCTTCGGCCGCTCCGCTGGGCATTCGCCCGCAGGGTCCGGCTGGGGCAAAGCCTGCCGCTCCGGCCCCGGCCCCGGCAAAGAAAGCCCCCGGCGCTCCCAAATAAGAAGTCCGTCCTAGAAAACGAAAGCCCGCCCGCCGGAGGTTGTATCCTCCAGCGGGCGGGCTTTTTGTCTGGGTAGGACAGGCGATCCGCCCATAAGCGCTAAGATAACTACGGATAGCCGATTATCAATCGACATCCGCTAAGGCCAGGGCGGACACGCCGGCCGCGGATTGCCAATCTAATGCCACTCGTTTTTGATTGGCCACACGTTATACGCTGGCGGATGGGATCATCCGAAGAATCCAAGT
>CAIRSA010000232.1 GCA_903881085.1 uncultured Acidobacteriia bacterium | reverse complement strand
TTTATGTTGAGGAGTGATTTCACAAAACAGCCCGCGAGCGAGCATAGGCAAAAAATGACCAGGTTGGAAAAAGATTTCCAAGGGGGGGAATCCAGCGCTACACACAGATCGCATATCAAGCCATCCATCCGGCATGGTTCATCGATTCGGGGGCATAAAGAACCGCTTGCGCGGCACTACGCTCCGGGAAGCGGGACTGAGATCCGGGAAAGTCAGGATGGGACGGTTTTTACTGTCTGAATCGCAGTGTTTGAAAACCGGGGTTAACGAACCCGATAGCAGAGCCCGGCCGAAGGCTGTTGCCAGAGAACACCATCGCTTTGCGAAAGGCGCGACAGTTGAGGCATGCGCGGGTTTAGAATGTGAAGATGGAAAAAGGTGAGCCTCCGCCCACAAGCAGTTCCCTTGGCGAAGTTACGGTTCTTTTGGGCCAACTGAAGCACGGTCGCAAGGATGCGTTAGAAAAGCTCGTGCCGCTTGTTTACAGGGAACTGCGCCGCATCGCCGGCAATCAGATGCGCAACGAGCGTGTCGGCCACACGCTTCAGCCCACTGCTCTCGTTCACGAAGCCTTCCTCAGGCTCGTCGATCAGGACCATGCCAATTGGCAGAATCGTGCCCAGTTCGTTGGCGTGGCCGCCCAACTCATGAGACGCCTCCTGGTTGACCATGCCCGAGGACGCCGCGCTCTCAAGCGAGGCGTCCCCGTGACTCTGAACGAAGATATCTTCCTGCGCGCGACAGGCGTCGACCAAACCGAAGAGATCCTGGCGGTGGACGAACTCCTCGCCCGGCTCGCGGATCTCGACCCGCAGCAGGCACGCATTGTGGAACTGCGCTATTTTGGTGGCCTTTCGGTGGAAGAAACCGCCGAGGCGATGGACATTTCCACCCGTACCGTTAAGCGTGACTGGGCCATGACCAAGGCATGGATGAAGACTCAATTGGAAAATTAGCTTAGGGACCAAACAGAAATAACTTCACATTGACTGCGCGGTCCCACGTGGCGCGGCAGAGTGAGACTCTGCGCCACGTCGATAGCTGCAAAGTTATTCTTGTGCGGCGCCTTAGGCTTCAGGGTGTTGCGGAGTTTGACAGGGGACGAAATATGCCCAAAAAGAAATTAAGGTCTAGAATGTGTATATGTCTCCGCAACGCTGGGCCACTATCAAAGAGGTTTTCAGTACGGCACTGGAGAAGCCCGAGGCCGAACGCCTCGCCTTTCTCGACTCCGCTTGCAACGGCGATGCGGAGTTGCGGGCCGAAGTGGAGCGCCTGCTCGCGGCCAGTGACACAGCGACGCTGGATAGTCCGGCCGGCAATTTCCTGAACGCCGCCGGGCGCGAACTCAAGCCGGGCGACACCGTGGCGCACTACCGCATCGAAGCCAGGCTGGGCGAAGGCGGCATGGGTGTGGTTTACAAAGCGCGCGACATCGACCTCGGCCGGTTTGTAGCGATCAAGTTCCTGCGCGCGGCGGACCTGATCGACGACGAACGCGTCCGCCGCTTCACGCAGGAGGCGCGCACCGCCTCGGCACTGAACCATCCGAACATCGTCACGATTCATGAGATCGCTATTCACGAGGGCGCGCCGTTCATCGTGATGGAGTATGTACCCGGTAAGTCGTTGGACCAGATCATCTCGCGCAGCGGCCTGCGTGTTGGCGAAGTCTTGAAGCTCGGCAGCCAGGTTGCCGGAGCGGTGGCCGCCGCTGCCGCGGCCGGTGTCATTCACCGCGACCTGAAACCGGCCAACGTGATGGTCACTGACTCGGGCAACGTAAAGGTAGTCGATTTCGGCCTGGCCAAGCTGGCGAAACGGACGGAGGGGGAGGCGACGCAAACCGAAGCGGGCGCAATCCTTGGAACCATCTCCTACATGTCGCCCGAGCAGGCCGAGGGGAAGCCGGTGGATCCGCGCTCGGACATCTTCAGCTTTGGCGCGGTGCTGTACGAAATGGCTACCGGTCAGCGGGCGTTTCGCGGAGATACAGCCATGTCGACGATCTCGGCGATTCTGCGCGATGAACCGAAACCGGTCAGCCAGATCGTTGCCGGCATTCCGCGCGACCTGGAGAAGATCATCACACGCTGCCTGCGCAAAGATCCGGATCGGAGATTCCAGCACATGGCCGACGTGCGCGTGGCGCTGTTGGAATTGAAAGAAGAGTCCGAATCCGGGCGGATGCCTGAGGCGCCGGTCGCGCCGCCGCGGAAGCGGACATGGCAGTGGGCGGGCGTGGCCGCCTCTGTGCTTGCCGTATTGGGCGCAGGGTTGGGGCTCATGAGGTGGCGCAACTCGCCGCTCCCGCCCCAGACGCTGGTTGCTTTGACCACCGATGCGGGTTCTCAGACACAGCCAAGCTTCTCGCCGGATGGCAGGCAGGTCGCGTTTGTCTGGGATGGCGAGAAGGGTGGAAAATACGGCATCTATGTGAAGATGCTCGGCGAAACTCAGGCGTTACGGCTCACTAACCCGACGACTAACAGCTGGCTACCGGCATGGTCCCCGGATGGCAAGCGGATTGCCTTCTGCCGTGGGGGGATCGAGGGCGGAATGTATACTGTATCCGCACTGGGCGGGGCGGAGCGGAAACTGAACAACCTTCCATGCTTTTATAATATGTCCTGGTCACCGGACGGAAAGTGGCTGGCGAGCGCACAGAACAACAAGGAAAGACGCGGCATCTTTCTGGCGCAGGTAGATGGCGAAGAGCTTCGCCGGATTACCGATCCGAAGGCTCCCGAGCTCGACCTGGCCCCTGTGTTTTCCCACGACGGACACCGCCTGGCGTACGTCGGCTGCAAGGGCCAATTTGATTGCGACCTCTACATTCAGGAATTGGACTCCGGCGATTCTCCTCATGGCAGTCCTCGCCAGGTCACGCGCCAAGGCGTATTTATTACCGGTATAACCTGGCACCGTGACGGAGAGTCGCTAATCTATTCGGCTTCGCATTCGGTTAACAACATATATTATCTGTGGCAGACAGGAATCGACGGCCGGCAGCCGCCGTTGCGGCTGGATATTGCCGGTCCAAGAGCCAGTGGCCCCTCGGCCTCACCCACGACGAACAGGCTTGTGTTTTCCAGGGGCCTCTCTGATCCCGATATCTGGCGGTACCAAGTCAACGGCCGTATGGAACCATTGATAGCTTCATCGCTTCCCGACTATAATCCGCGGTTCTCACCTGACGGAACGAAGATCGCATTTGAATCCAGTCGTTCCGGCGAGGCGCAGGAGATTTGGGTCGCCCAGTCAGACGGTTCCAATCCGGTCCAACTCACCAATCGCCTCGGACGCCATCAGGGAACACCCCGATGGTCGCCCGATGGCCGCTGGATCGCCTTTGACTCCCAAAGCCAGGACGGCCGCCAGGATACATATGTCATGAATGCTGCCGGCGGCCCACCTCGCAAACTGACCTTCGGACAATCTAATGAGAACGTCCCCTCTTGGTCAAGCGACGGGAAATGGATCTATTTCCACTCGAACCGCACAGGATCCGACCAGATCTGGCGGGTTCTATTTGCCGGTGGGACGCCTGAGCAGGTCACCACAAGCGGTGGATTCATTTCGCACGAATCTGTCGACGGTCAAACTCTTTTTTATATGAAAGTAATCCCTTCGGGCCCGCTCTTTGCGATGGCATTGCCTGCAGGAGTGGAGCACCAGGTGCTGCCTTATGTTCAGGGGAAAGCATTCGACGTAGTGGCAGAAGGCATTTACTACATCGGCCGTCCGAGCGGAGAGTCTACTCCACTGGAGTTCTACCAGTTTTCCACCAAGAGTAGCCGGTTGGTGACCAGGATTGAGGGCCGGACTTCCGCTGGCCTGAGCATTTCTCCGGACAAACAGACCATCCTCTTTTCCAGATTTGGTGCGGTAGCCGCGCACCTGATGATGATCGAAAACTTCCAGTGACCTGCTCATTCCCCCGCCACGTGAGTGAAGCGTTTGGCAAGGCCGTCACGGATGAACTCCACGTCGATGGGAGTGAAGGGAAGGGTCTTCCGTTCCATCGCCTGGTAGTCCTTGCCGGACCAGTTGGCTTTCATCATGCCCTCATCGGAGTGGCGGGCGATCTGTTGCAGCACGTGGCCGATTTCATGCGCCATCACGTGCGCCAGCAAGGCCATTAAGAAGGCCGGCTGGTTGCTTTTGCGCGCCACGCGGTCGAGGAACAGATGGATGACCGTCCCGGCGTGGTAGGGCATGGCGTAGGCCAGGGCCTCCGAGGGGCCGTCGTAGCCGGTGGAGTCCTCGATCCGGACTACGATCGGCGCGCCGCAGGGGCCTGCCGCGTCAGGCTGCGGGTTTCCATCGCGCATACGCACATTGATGCCGATCTCGCGAAACATCGCGGTGACCTGGGATCTAGCCGAATACACTAAGGTGCCTACTGGCCTGGAAACAACCGAGACGACGTAAACATCTACGGTGCAAGGTTTGGCTGTGGCGCTGAGGGCGGCCAGCATCGCGATTCCGAGTAGCTTGTGAGTTTGCATGATTCCCTACCTCCGGCCTGTACGCGGAAACGGCACGAAATAGGGGCCAAAGAAAAAATGGCGACTAGAAAAGTGGAATTCCAGGAGGACGGGCTCTTACGGAGAAGTCGCGGTGTTGCTGGAAGAAGGCAAGAACTGGATCCACGTAGGTACAGATCTCCTGATGTCATGCGGGGATTTTTGCTATGCGTGGAATTCGGATTGATCCCGGACAACCGCTCATGGAAGCCGCGAGCGCCAGAAGGTGAATCATTAGTATCTGGACAGGCGGATCCTCCTTCGCCAAGGCTTCGGCGGACAGGTCGCCTGTCCTACCCATGGACGCGCAATGTTCTCAAGGGTAGGACCTGCGATTCGCCGGTCCAATTCCCGGTCGAACCGATTCCTTCACACCTTCCCAGCGGTTCCTAATCATGTCGAAATTGGCTCAACTCATTTTCCAGGAGATCAGGAGCGGGACCGAAAGTCGCGGCGATTTTATCGGTGATTGAGTCGTGCTGGCGGTTAGGTGTTCCGGCAAGAGAGTACCTGGCCGATGTGCTGCCCGGCATGGCCGATCTCAGCATCCAACGCGCGGTCGAACGCACCGCATTGGCGTGAAAGTTGGCACGGGTGAACCGGTAGCCGCCGGGACTGGTTTAGTCGTATGCTTACGAACAAACGACACTGCTTGTGGGTGCAAATATCAGCGGAAAGACGTCCGCAATGCTCGCGGTGAGGGACTTTCTTCACCCTTCAGGGTCGAGCACCTTTTCATTGACGCGGGACTGAGATGAGGGAAAGTCAGGATGGGAGGGTTTTTACTGTCTGAATCGCAGAGTCCGTTTAGAGAGGGTCCTTTGATCGAGGCGGCTGGGTGTATACTAAGGGCCGTATGCAAAGACCGCCGATCCAATTCAACGTTCCTAGCCGGCGCGAAGTCTTGTGCCTGGGCGCAGCCGCTTACGTGCAGAATCGCGCCGTGGCTGCTGAACCGGAGTCCCCGCAGATCGGTATTCTGCTCGGCACCACCTACACCAGTGGGACGCTGGAGGAGCGGCTGGATGGGGCCAAGGCCCATGGGCTCACCTGCGTGCAGATAAGCATGGCGTGCGCCAATCTGCCGGATATGCCTGACCGGATTCCCACGGAGTTGCCTGCGCGGATCAAGCGCGAAGCATCGGCTCGCGGGATTGCGATCGGCAGCGTGACGGGCACCTTCAACATGTGTCACCCTGACGTGGAGCATCGACGCGCGGGGTTGCGGCGGCTACGCGTTCTGGCCGAGGCCTGCCAGCAGATGGGCACATCGGCCATTCACATCTGCACCGGCACGCGTAATCCGAACAGCATGTGGCGCATTCATCCGGACAACGGTCTGCCAGAGTCGTGGCGCGATATGACCGCCTGCGTCCGCGAAGCAACGGACATCGCGCGCCAGTCGAACGTGGTGCTGGCCTTCGAGCCCGAGATGAGCAATGTGGTCGACTCCGCGCGCAAGGCCCGCCGGCTGCTGGATGAGATCGGCTCCCCGCATCTGAAAGTCACGCTCGACCCTGCCAATCTCTTCCATGCGGGAGAACTGCCGCGAATGAAAGAGATTCTGGATGAGGCGTTCACGATGTTGGGCAAGGACATTGTGCTGGCTCACGCCAAGGATCTGGACCGCGACGGTGCGGCGGGGCACTTGCCGGCAGGCCATGGTGTGCTCGACTACGACCTGTACATGCGGCTGTTACGCAAGGTCCACTACAAGGGGCCGGTTTTTCTGCACGGGTTGAGCATCGCACAGGTGCCGGGCTGTTTGGCTTTCCTGCGGGGGAAGCTGGCTGCATCCCTTCATTCGGAAGCCTGACCGGCGGAACTGGTCCTCCGGCCAGCTCCGCATTTAAGGGCCGAAGACTAGTCTTCCTCCCGGATCATTGTGTTGATGGAGATATGCGGCCACTGTATAAAGCCCGGCTTGCCATCGCCACGATTGAAGAACTCCAGTATCACTTTCTGGGCATATTGCAGCACGTAACGGATGTCATCCTCATCGTCCGACACCTGCACCTTTTGGATCCAGAAAGTTGACAGCACCTGGGTGGCATTCGCCTGACAGGTCACAAACGGAATGTTGTGAATGCCGCCGCCGGTGACCGTGCTATCGACCGTAAACGTGGTCGTTTCCAGAATCTTTGATCCGGGAATCGCGTTCGCAATCGCGCCATTGAGCAGTGCCAATGGATTCGTAGGGTCAAAAATTCTCTGGAACGGATGGTCATGGAACTGCTTGTAGGGGCCGAAGTACGGATTGGCCAGGCTAGTGCTGCCGAGACCGATCGGTATTGCATCGAATGCCGCTTTCAGTGCGCTGTTCGTCAGGTCCGGGGCACCATGTACCGGCTCTGCACTCCCGTCGAACCCCATGGCCAGTACAGCGTCTCCGTGCGGAACGTTTGCCAGGCGAGCAACGTCAGGGCCAGGCTGCACTTGATTTATGCAGGGGCCGGTCAAGTTTGCCAGGTGCAGGAACAGTCCAGGCTCGCGATGAATCCCGACGGGCGAATTTTTGGGAACATTTGGACCTGGCTGCAATGTATTGCCCTTTGGCGTGTCGTTGGTGTCCGGCGTCGCCGGTACCTTCACGGTACCATCTGGATTGCTGACCCCATCTATTGCCGCTACTTGATCGATGGCTTGCAGGTACCGTAGCGCCGAAAGATGTTGATCCTGCTGGTTAACGCCGCGATTGGGCACACCAAGGTCCACCATATCGAATTCCAAGGTTTCGTTACCCTGGTTCAGAAGTAACCGGAAATCGCCAAACGTTCCCGGCCGTCCGAACGGCAACGCAATCAGGTTCCACGCGTGACCCTCAAAGCCCTCCGTGTTTGACCAGATGCCCGGCAGTTCACGTAGCACACCGAGCCTCGGGTCTCCCCGATGTTTAATGGCATCGTTGCCGTGGCGCCCTTCTTCGGTAAGTTCTTTTAATAGATCTGAAATGATCACAGCTTTATTCTCCTTATCGGTATAACCGCTGTTCGCTCTACACAAATCCGCTCAGTCAGGCGAAATATAATATTGCCTGCGGGCTGGTTGGAATGTGTATTATCTGGTGAATGTACAAACATTTTCGTTTCATATTTCCAAAGAATATTCCCGAAAGACGCCATCGGACGAGTTTTCTGTAAAGGCTGCCACAGTCCTGCGTGATTCTTGTTACGGAGTTCCGTCACAGGCGGCGAGGGACTGTCCGATGGACTAGAATCGAGCCTATGCGCCCTCTGATCCTGATGCTTAACGCATTGCTGCCCGCACCGCTGTGCTGCGCCCAACAGACCAACTCAGCCGGCCAGTGGCGCCAGGACATTGACGCGCTCGTCTCCAGCCACTGCGCCTCCGGAACCACCGTCGACCCGTCCTGCGGCATCGCCAGCCGCGGCTAGAAGGACTTCGCCAAACTCTACCCGCCCGGTACGTCATCCAAACGCCGAAGTGCCTTGGGGTTTGAACAACATCCCGGTTGGTTTGCTGACGGCTGAGAGTCCTCGGGGCCACCCAGCCCGACGTCCAAACCATCGGACTTAGGGGTCAGCGCATCGGTGCACTCACGCTCGCGCAACTGCTGGAGGCCGCCACGCCGTTTCTTTCGCACGAAAACCACGTCTGGCTCTAGGTCATAGCTCCCGGCTTCCTGCAATGCAGCCTGTGCTCAACCATCTTGGTGTAACCAATCCGGACGGCTCCGTGACGGTCAGCCTCGAATCACCCGGCCACAAACCGCTCATGGTGAAAGTCTCCTTCACCGCGTTTCAGGAAGCCAAGGAAGAAATACCTGAGTCGATATCTTGACGATCCCAAGACGGTCTACACTCAATACAACCAATGCGCAAACGATAGCAACGAGAGTTTCAGCGCCTTTACCGGCGGAGCTATGCACGAGATCGATACGCGCTCCGTCGAGCGTGTGCTTGTCTACTTTCACCGGAACGGCGGCGGCAGCCCCAGCGGTTATGGCGAGATAAAGATGATCGCACTGCCTAACTCCAAGATGGTTGTTCGCTACACCTGCCGCTAATACAGCTATGCCGTTCACGATGCTGTATCTTCTCTTACGCCCGGCTTGCGTTGCATAGCCCAGCGGCGGGAATCTGGTATCTTGGAGGCGCGGTTGGTTTGACGTGGGCAACCGCCCGCGAATACGGAGAATAACGATGACTGAGTGTATCTTCCTTGCCGGCGCTTCAGGCGCCATCGGCCGGCGCCTCGCGCCCCTCCTTCTGGAGAACGGTTGGCGTGTGTTCGGCTCCACTCGATCGGTGGACAAGGCCGCGGAATTGAAGCAGGCTGGCGTCGAACCGGTGGTGGTCGATGTGTTCGATGCGGATGCGCTGCGGAACCATCTTGCCGGGATCCGGCCGCAGGTGGTTATCCACCAACTCACCGACCTGCCCTACGCGCTGGAAGCGAGCCAAATGACGGCTGCACTGGCGCGCAATGCCCGCCTGCGGGACCTTGGCACGCGCAATCTGGTGAACGCCGCGGTGCACGCCGGCGCCAGACGCTTGATTGCGCAGAGCATTTCCTTCATCTACGACGAGGGCGCGAAACCGCACCCGGAGACGGACCCGCTACTGCCGGTGACGCATCCGGTTTATGGCGAGACGGTGCAAGGAGTGCTTAGCCTGGAACGCCAGGTTGTCGAGGCTCCGCTTGAAGGGCTGGTGCTTCGCTATGGCTTGTTGTACGGGCCCGGCACGGGCTTCGATGCTCCCATCGCGCCTGGGTCCGTGCATGTGGATGCCGCGGCCAAGGCGGCCGAACTGGCTGTTACGCGCGGTGGGCGAGGGATTTATAATGTGGCCGAATCAGGCGGGGATGCGTTGAGTGGGAAGGCCATCCAGGCGTTCGGGTGGGACTCGGCCTGGCGGCGCTAGCCTGTCTAGGACGGAAATCGAAATCCTTCTTCCTTGAAGTGCTTGTCGAACGCGAAGGCTTCCTGGCAGCCTGCCGCGCGCATCACTACGAAACTGGTGCAGTCGACCAGACTTAGTTTTCTCCGCCGCGCCGCCATCAAAGCAGTCATTGCAATTTCATGGACATCCTGCCCAATCCAGTGCACTTCGATTAGAGGAACCAAGACCTCCTGCAAACCGCGCAGGGCCTCCATACCTAGTCTTCTTTGAAGGAGTACAGACGATTCCAAAACAACATAGTTGCTTGTGAACAGAGGGATTGCGTCGTCCAGGATCTGGTCCAACATACCCACGGCGGTTGCGTGATTCTCATCGTCATGATCGAGATACGCCATGATCGCCGAAGTGTCAACGAAGATCAATCCCCGTGCTCCCCATAGGCTTCCGCAAGGTATCGATCATGGTTCCGGCTCAAATCGTTGGTGCCTGAGTGGAAACGTCCAGCAAGACTCTTGGCACGAGCCACCGCTGCTTCACGGCTCGTCCGCCCCTCACGTTGCACGAGCGAATCGACGGCCGTCCGGATTAGCTTCGCCATCGACATTTTGCGCGATGAAGCCATCGCCTGAAGCGCCGAAACTTGTGCTTCGGTCAGTTGGATTTGGGTTCGCACCATATGATTACAGAATAACAAGAAGCGATAACATGTGTGCAGATCAACAACCCAATCCTTCTGCTGCTGCGCTTTGCTGATTCCCGGCCTCCATTCCCCCTGAGAACATTGGGCTTCAGTGGGTAGCGCGGTTACTAAATGTACAGAAACAAAACCTGGGCACGGATGTGCATGACACGCCCCGGTTCATCCCCCCGTCAGATGACGGGCCACGCGGACGAGATACGGTGCAATGCCGGGTTGTCGTTTCCGATCAGCGCCGCGCACTGAGCGGTGCAAGCCGCCACCGCCCGTAAGCCACAAACACGGTGAGCGCGCCGGTTACCAACGGCATTACGGCCGCTGCTGCTCCCATCGTCTGGAAGCTGACAACCACGGCGCCGATCATGATGAAGGAAAGTCCCGCGGCTGCCAGGGGCGTGAGCGCCGTCTGAATGCGCAGCATCCCTGGCAATACCAGGCCCAATCCGCCGAGAATCTCCATCACTCCGATAAATCGAATGAACCAGACCGGCATTGGTGTCTGGCTCGCCAGTTCCGCGGCGGACATGAACATCTTCGATCCGCCTGCAAAGAGGAAGAGCAGCGCGAGCAAGGTCTGGAGTACCCAAAGCAACCTGTTCATACATTTTCTCCGCCAAGTATATTCATGCCGAAGCCGGTATTCGACGCAAAACAGGTGTCTCGACCAGGTAAGCCAGCATTGGGTAAATGATAGCATTCGGCGAGCGGGGCGTTCGCGAGTCCTTGCCCAGATTGCTGTGTCTGAGCCGCTTGCTGGTTTCCGGGGTGGTGGGGTCCGCCGAGGCTTTGTACGAGTAGCCGAACTCCGAATTGCGCCAGAGAATTCACCGTGGAACTCGATCGCTACACGGTTGCTGTGGTCGAGACACGCGCAGCCTGACACGGTGGCGCACGCAATCGCAACGGAGTAGAATAACAAGACCCCTATGAAACGCTTTCGGAACCTCGTGGTTGCGGAGTCATCGCGGTCGCGCAATGTCGCGCTGGTGCTATGCGCCGCGATGGTTCTTCCCGCTTTCCTCGCCACTAGCCAGCTTGCGGCTGACGCGCCACCGGCGAACCCTTCGGCCACATTCAAACAATACTGCTACCAGTGTCATGGCGGCGGCAAGGCGATGGGCGGCGTCAATCTCGAGCAATTGGCCTCGCAGCCCTCGATGGGCGAAGGCTACCAGGGGTGGCGCAAAGTGATCGAAGCGCTGGAACAGAATCGCATGCCGCCCAAGGGCCTTCCGCAGCCTAGCGACGCGGTCCGCCACAACGCGGCATCGTGGATCCGCACCGAGCTCGATAGCTATATCCGCGTCCACGATGGCGACCCCGGCCGCGTCACCGTGCGCCGCCTCACCAGTGGCGAGTACGCCTACACCATGCACGACCTGACCGGGCTCGATCTCGACCTGGGCATCGACTCCACCAGTGATTCCGTGGGCGGCGAAGGCTTCAGCAACTTCGGCGATGTTCAGTTCATGCAGGACGCGAACCTCGAACGCTATCTGGAAGCGGCCAAGAAAGTCGCCGCGCACGCCGTGATCGGCTCCGGCCCTATCGAATTCTACTCCGACCCGGGCAAGACCGGCTTCGAACTCTCCGCAATCGCGCGCATCAAAGACATCTATACGAAGTACGGCTTCCGCACTGTCAGCGGTGAAGGCGGCTTCGCCTACGGCCTGGAGAAATACACCAAAGTCTTCTTCGTAGCCTGGCAGTACCGGCACCGCAAGGCGCTCGGTGAGCCCAACGTGAAACTGGAAACGCTGGCCGCGCGCGAAGGCCTTGTTCCGCGCTTTGCGCAGCACATCTGGACCGTGATGAATGCGCCGAAGCTCGGCTACCCGACATCGGAGATGGCCGCCCGCTGGCGCAAGCTCTCGGAGCCCAACGCGGCCGACGTCAGAGGTTCGCTCGAAAAGGCGCGCAAGGAATGCGAAGAGTTGAAGACCTATGTCACCTTGTGGCCCAGCTGGCTGTTTGCCCGCGGCGACATGGCGGCTGGTGGAGCAGGCGACGAAAGCCCGCTCATCCTGAATGAATCCGGCCTCAAAACGGAAGCGAAACACCACTTCAACTTCCTGCCTGGCGGACGCTTCGGCAACGCCGCGCAGCGTACGCCGCCGCCCACCGGACCCACGAAGGTTTACCTGAACGTCACTGCCGTGAATCCGAATGCCAAGGGCGAGCCGATCGTTATCTGGCGCAACGCCAAGGTCTCGGTAATCGCAGGTGGTGGACGCCGCCCCGCTGCTGCTGCGCCCGTTGCCGGCGACCAGAATGCAGCAGCTGTGAATCCCCTGCGCCGCGGCAACCTCAACAACCTGCCGTCGGTTCCTCTTCGCACTTACTTGAAGCCTGAAGTTGCTGCGGCTTTGAACTTTGGCAAGAGTCCGGATGGAACGGAACTCGGCCCTGAAGACTTCGCCACGCAGGGTTCCGCGTCGTTTGAAATCACCAAGCCGGAAAATGGAAACGTGCTGGTGCAGTTCGATGCCGAACTCGGCCGCGATCACGACCAGGTGTTCCGCATCATCCTCTCTGACCGTGCCGATGGCGGCGCACGCGGTATTCCCACTCGCGCTCTGATAGCAGATCCAAAGAGCGAAGGCTTCCGCGCCTTCAAAGCAGGCTTCCTGGAACTGGTCGCGCTGATGCCGCCTAATTCGCAGTCCGAGCCCACTCCTTCAGATAAGGACCCGATTCCGCAGCCCTTCGACAGCACTTACAACGTGCCTGAGCACGATACGTTCGATAATGACGTGAAGTACGTCCGCGACGATCGCTTCGTCTACCTGAACATGCTTGACGACGCATTGCGCGCGCGCGTCGACTACGCCTGGAAAGATCTCTACTTGTCGTTCAACTACCACACCAACTACATACGCATTCTGGGCGAGCACTACAAAGTGGATCTAAAGAAGACCACCATCGACCAGATCGATGCCGCGCGTCTCGCGTCGATGCCCGCCGAGATGCAGAGGTATATGAAGCCGCTGCTTGCCGATTACAAGAATGCGATTGCGGCGCAGGAGGCAGCCAAGCCGCGCCACATCGAAGATTGCTTGAAGTTCGCCGCGCGCGCCTGGCGGCGGCCGCTCACCGATAAAGAAAAGCTCAGCCTGCGTGGATTCTATAGCAAGACGCTCGCTGCCGACGCCGATCATCGCGCGGCCATTCGCGCCGTGATCGCGCGCGTTCTCGTCGCGCCGCAGTTCCTCTATCGCGTGGAACAGGCCTCGGCGGGTGGGGGCGCCTATCGCACGATCGCCAACGTTGCGCCGCAGATGACGCCGCTCAGCGGCTACGAACTGGCCAGCCGAATGAGCTACTTCCTCTGGTCGTCGATCCCCGATGAAGAACTCTCTCGCGCCGCGGCCGCCGGCGAATTGAACGACCCCAAACAGATTCGGCGTCAGGCCAAGCGCATGCTGGCCGACCCCAAGGCGCGCCGCATCGCCACGGAGTTCTTTGGCCAGTGGCTGGGCTTCTATCATTTCGATGAGTTCAAGGGCGTCGATACCACGCGCTTCCCTGAATTCACGAGCGAAGTAAAGGAGTCGATGTACAACGAGGCTGTCTCGTTCTTCGAACACATTGTGCGCAACGACAAGCCGATCCGCGATATCCTCTTCGCCGATTACACCTTCCTCAATCAACCGCTGGCAAAGTTCTATGGCGTGAAGAACGATGTGAAGTCGAAGGCTGAGATGGAGCGCATCGATGGCGCCAACAGTTTTCAGCGCGGCGGCCTGCTGCGTCTGGGCGCTGTGTTGACGGCCACGTCTGCGCCGCTTCGCACCAGTCCGGTGAAGCGTGGCGATTGGATTTTGCGCCGTGTGCTTGGCACGCCTGTGCCGCCGCCGCCCGCTGATGCCGGCTCCATTCCCGCTGACGACAAGATGTTCGGCGGAATGACGCTGAAGCAGAAGCTGACTTCGCACAAGCGCAACGCCACCTGCGCCAACTGCCATGTGCGCATCGATCCGCTGGGCTTCTCGCTGGAACACTTCGATTCCACTGGCCGGTGGCGCGAGAAGTATGTCGACGGCAAGACCATCGAAGATTCCGATGTGCTCAGTGACAAGACGCCCATCAACGGTATTGACGGGCTGCTCGGCTACCTGAAGTCGAAAGAGGATCAGGTGCGGCGCACGCTCTCGTACAAGCTGATCGGCTTTGCTCTTGGCCGCACGGTGCTGGCTTCCGATCAGCCGCTGGTTGATCGCCTGGTCAAAGCCGGGGGGGAAGCAACGTTCTCCGCACTGGCCGCCGAAATCGTCACCAGCAAACAGTTCCGCAACCATGCGGCCGCATCCGACGCTCCGCCCGCCAAGACCAAGCAGATGGCCATGACCACGAAAAATTCCGGTACGATAGGAAGGCAATAATGAACTCCTCACGACGACACTTCCTGCGCGGCACGGGCGTTGCCCTGGCGCTACCCTGGTTCGAATCGCTGCCGCTTCTTGGTCAAGAAAAGTCGGCTGCCGAGAGCAAGCCGCCGCTGCGGTTCGGGTGCATCTTCTGGTCAAACGGCATCAAGCCCGCCAACTGGTGGGCCAAGGGCCGCGGTGCGGCAATGGAATTCGGTCCGGCCGCGCAGCCACTCACTGACATTCGCGAGGACCTGGTCTTCATCAAAGGCCTTTATCACCAGTCGGCGTTTGTGTCTACCAGTCCGCATTTGGGCCGCATGAACATGCTCTCCGGCTCGCCGGTGAGTCTCGACCCGACGGACATTCGCGTTGGCACCAGCTTCGATCAAGTGCTTGCCAAACGGATCGGCCAGCAGACCGTGGTGCCGAGCATGGCGCTCGGCATTGAGCCGAACGAACTGCGTTTGGAAGACGGCCTGTCGATGTTATACGGCTCGTCCATCTCGTGGACTTCGCCCACCAAGCCCGCCACGAAAGAGATTTATCCGGCGCGCACGTTCGATCAATTGGTAGGCGATGGCAAGGGCCGCAAGCTCGACCGCAGCATTTTGGATGCGGTGCTGGAAGAGGCGAATTCGCTCAAGCCGAAGGTCAACTCCGGCGATCGAAAGAAGCTCGACGAGTATTTGGAATCGGTGCGCGACATCGAAAAACGCATTGAGATTGCGGGCAAGCAAGAGCGCCTGGAAGGCTGGCGTCCGACGTTGAAGCAGCCGAACATGCCGCGCCCGGCCGATGAGATTCCTCAGAATGTGCCCGACCACATGAAGCTGATGTTGGACCTGGTGGTGCTGGCGTTCCAGATGGATAAGACGCGCATTGCCACGCTGATGTTGAACAACGATCTGTCGCAGATGAATTTCAAGTTCATTGAAGGCGTGCGTGGCGCGCTGCATCTTGACCTGACGCACAACGGCAAGGCACCCGAGTTGGAGGCGATGTATCTGAAGACCAATCAGTTCCACATGCGCCAGTTCGTGTATCTGGTGAACCGCATGAAGGGCATTGACGAAGGCGCGGGAACCACGCTGCTGGATAACTCGTTGCTGATGTTCTGCAGTAATCTATATGATGGCGATGCACACGGGGCCGACCAGTTGCCTATCGTGCTGGCAGGCCGCGCGGGCGGCTCGCTGCAGACCGGACGCGCGCTTGATTATCTCGAAAAAGGCAATGAAAACCGCCGTGCTTGCAGCTTGTATCTGTCTATCATGGACCGCATGGGTGTGAAGATGGATCGCTTTGGCGATGCCACCACGGGCCTGGAAGGACTTTGGGCCTGAGCGCATATGGCAAGCCGTGTAGAAAGACTCTTTCAGAAGGAACTGCAAAAGCGCGAGATCAAGTTCGAGGTTGATCCCGATACTGGATTGCATACGCTGTATGCTGGCGAAACAACGCTCAGTGTCTCGCTGGACAACCTGGAAAAAGAGTACGAGCGCAAGAAGGACGGGACCTGCGTGGCGCAGTTCCTGGACACGCTTCTGACCATTCAGCCCGGTAATTACCCAAGCTGGGAGGATTCCAAGAAGTTCATCCTCTTCGCGCTGGAGCCCAATGATTACAGGCTCTCACACACAATCCGGACGCCGGTATCCAAGCGGGTCGACAGAATTCCAGTCCTTCTGGAATGCGATGAGGAGTGGTTCAAAACCACTTGGATCGGCGAGGCGCAACTTGCACATTGGGGCGTTACTCTGGCTGAGGTGGAAGCGCTTGCCTTCGAAAATCTCGATGCCGCGATAGCGGAGTCTATTGTGGAGTATGAAGAATTCGGCGAAGTTCGCCTGGGGATGATCACCGCGCCGCTCCCTTTCAAGGCCCCCATCCTGCTTGCGCCCTCCTTGAAGTCGCTGGTCGAAAAGAAGATCGGCTGGCCTGTGCTGGCTGTCGCCCCTGACTTTGACTTCCTGTATATTTGGGCTGCCAAGCATGAAGGCTTTGCTCCCAGAGTTGGCGCTTCAGTTGTTAAGGAATACACGAATGCCCCGCACCCTCTGACCAAAGAGGTCTTCCGCATTGACGACGACGGCATCAAGGCCATTGGCACGTTCTAATCGCCGGGCGTCGAGCTGTGTAACATGAAGAGGGAGGCTCGAAGCGAAATGAATGATACGAGTGTGATCGTAAAAGATTCCGAGATCCTCGGAGGCACTCCCGTATTCAGAGGCACGCGAGTCCCGTTCCAAGCACTGTTGGACTACTTGGAAGGGGGCGAGACGCTCGATGAATTCCTTGACGATTTCCCTACCGTTACCAAGGAAGTTGCGATTGACGCTCTTGAACTCGCCAAAACGCTCCTTGTTAGCCAACTCGCATGAACGTTTTGCTCGATGAGTGCCTGCCTGGAAAGTTGAAGCACTACTTTCCGATTCACTTTTGGCAGACCGTGCCTGAAGCTGGCTTGTCTGGAATCAAGAACGGGAGACTGCTTTCACTCGCCGAAGCGGCAGGATGCGAAGTATTCCTGACACTGGACAGCGGGATCCAGTATCAACAAAACATGTCGGGTCGAGTCATAGCCGTGGTTATCATTCGAGCTTGGTCGAATCGACTTGCCGATCTCAAACCACATGTGGATGCTTGCCGCCGGGCAATTGAATCCATCAATTCGGGTGAAGTTGTTCGCGTCGGAAATGGGGACACTGTCTAAGCGTCAAGCTCCGCGCTAGAACAGAATCGCCGGCAGTGCGCGCTGCCGCGATCACATGCGCGATGCCTCCGCCAGTCTTCCGACTACCGTCTGCGAGCCTACTTCGCGTAGTTGCAGCCTTATACATCGTGCAGGCCGGCAAGGAAGAGCCAGACGCCTCCAAGGCCAATGTCCAGACGATTCAAAATGAGATGCGCAAGCTAAATGGGCAGACGCCATTGGCCGCGGAAGCCGAGCTGGGCAAGCCCAAAATGGAGCCGGAAACGCTACATGGCCAGATCCAGCCGAGCCCCGCTTCCAGCTAGCTGTGCTATCCTGCCACTATCCTTCATGCTCTTATCCCCGGTAGTCTCCATTGCCTTCTTTCTGGCCGCAGCTCCTGACTGTGCTCCGCTGAGCCACATGCCGGGCTTTGAAGCCCAACAGGGAGCCGATGCCCAACTTCGCGATTATGACTTCCACGACTACCACCAGGACAGCGGTAGCCCCCCTGTCCGCGTCAAGGGCCGCACCTGCTCCTCCCGCTTCCTGCTGAAGGCCGGCACCACGGAGCCGCCTCCGGCTGAGATCGTCCGCTACTACAAGGCGGAGATGGAGAAGCTCGGTGCCAAGGTGCTGCGGGCGGATACATGCGAGATCATCTCCGTGCTCAAGAAGAGCGGCGCTGAGACCTGGCTGAACGCAAAATGCGATGGCGGTTGGGGCAGCGTCTATGATGTGATCGTTACGGAGGTCGCTCCCTTCAAGCCCACCCTCACCGCGCCCTCCGCCGGCGATACGAAGTGGCTCGGCCACATGCCCGGCTACACCGTCATCATGGATGAAACCACCGAAGAGACCGACGATGACTTTCCCGTCTCTCCGGAGATGCCCCCGCTGAAGGTGCAGGGCAAGCGCCATCGCCTGGCCTATCGCGCCACGGCACGGCCGCAACCCTCCTCTGATATCGAGACCATCGATAACTACGCCTTGGCGATGCAGAAGCTTGGCTGGCAGGTGGTCTATCGCAGCGAGAAGGACCTCACCGCCCGCTTCGAAGACGGCGCCCAGACCTGGGTTCGAGTCCAAAGCCTCTTCGGCGAGATCACCATGGATGTCCTGGAAGAAAAGCCCTTCCAAGCTGTCGTTCCTCAACCGAAGAAGGACGTTCTGAAGACCGCGCTCGATCAGGACGGCCACGTGGCTCTGTACATCAACTTTGATTTCGCAAAGGCCACGCTGAAGCCTGACGCCGGGCCCGTGATTGCGCAGGTGTTGGCGCTGATGAAGGATAACCTAACTTATAAGCTCAAGGTGGAAGGCCATACCGATAACGTGGGCGAAGCCGCTCCAAACCAGAAGCTCTCTGAAGCCCGCGCCGCAACAGTCGTGGCGGAACTGGTCAAAGGAGGGATCGCCGCCGCGCGGCTCTCCAGTTCCGGAGCTGGGCTCACCAAGCCCATCGCTGATAACGCAACGAGTGAAGGCCGTGCCAAGAACCGGCGCGTGGAACTGGTGAAGTAAACGACGCCCGCGCGGTGATAGAATCTGGGGAGCATGTCTAAGCGTCAAGCTCCCCGTTGGCACCGCCTCGCCGCCTTTGCGTGCGCGGCCACGCTCCTCTACGCCGCCACCGATGTTCCCGTTGCGCCTATCGGTAGCTACACCGCGGCGGAGAAGCGTTACTGGGCCTTTCAACCTCGCGCCGCGGTGCAGCCGCCCAAGATTGCCGATAACTGGATCCAGTCGCCCATTGATGCCTTCGTCCTGGAAGGCTTGCGCAGGCAGGGTCTGCGCCCCGCGCCGCGGGCCACGCGCGAAGAGCTGATTCGTCGCGTCACTTTCGATTTGATCGGTCTGCCGCCCACGCCTGCGGAGATTGCGGCTTTCGTTGCAGACAAGTCGCCGAAGGCTTGGGAGACAGTGGTCGAACGACTGCTCGCTTCGCCGCAGTACGGCGAACAGTGGGGCCGGCGCTGGCTCGACGTTGTGCGCTTCGCTGAATCCGATGGCTATGAATACGACATGCACCGGCCGGATGGCTACCGCTATCGCGATTACGTGGTGCGCAGCTTCAATGAAGACAAGCCCTACAACCAGTTTGTGAAAGAGCAGTTGGCGGGCGATGAGATGGATGCGAAGAACGAGGCACTGCTGGTTGCCAGTGGTTTCAATCGCCTGGGTCCGCTGCGCAAGAATGCCGGTAATCAGGACGTGGCGAGCTCGCGTAACGAAGTGCTTACGGAAACAACGAACATCGTGGGAGCCGCATTTCTAGGCCTCACGGTGGGCTGTGCGCGATGTCACGATCACAAGTTCGACGCGATTCGCCAGTCCGACTATTATCGTCTGCAGGCGCACTTCGCGCAGTTGCAACCGGACGATATTGTGCAAGCCAGCAAGGCGGAGCAGGACGCCTACAACGCCAAGGTCCAACCGATTCAAGAAGAGATGCGCAAGCTGAAGATGCAGATGCGCCGGGCGACGGAAGCGGAAAAGGGCGGGCTGGAAATGCAGTTGGAAAAGCTGGACGAGCAGATTCCGCCGCCGCCTGCTTCCATCTATGCAGTGAAGAACGTGGCCGCGCAGCCTACGCCGGTGAAGATCCTTTTCCATGGCGATCACTTGAGTCCGACGGCGAAGGTTGGGGTGCGCACGCTGGGGATTCTGCTGGATCCGACAATTCCGGAAGAGCCTCTCGATACGGCGAAGCCGCGCACGAAACTCGCCGATTGGATCATCGATCCAGCGAACCCGCTTACCGCGCGGGTGATGGTGAACCGTGCATGGCAGTATCATTTCGGCCGCGGCATCGTCGTTACATCCAATGATTTCGGCCGCATGGGAGGACGCCCGGCAAACACGCAACTGCTGGACTACCTGGCCAATCAGTTCATTGCGGGCGGATGGAAGCTGAAGCCGGTTCATCGCATGATGCTGCTTTCGAGCGCGTATCAGCAATCGAGCACGTCGCCGCTGGCGAAAGTGGCCGAAGAGAAGGACCCGGAAAACGCGTTGCTGTGGAAGTTCACTGTGCGCAGATTGGAAGCCGAGGAATTGCGCGATTCGATGCTCGCCATCTCAGGCACGTTGAACGCAAAGATCGGCGGCCCGAGTTTCATGGTGCCAATTGATAAGGATTTGGTGCTGATGTTGAAGCGGCCGCAATACTGGGCTGCTACGCGCGACCGCTCTGAATATGACCGCCGCACACTGTATATGATCTACAAGCGCAACCTGCGGCTGCCGTTTCTCGAAGTGTTCGATGCGCCCGATACGCTCAGTTCGTGCGGCCGCCGCGAGCAGGCCACGCATGCGCCGCAGGCACTGGAGTTGCTGAACGGCAAAACATCGAACGAACTTGCCGGCCGGTTTGCGGCGCGGCTGATGAAGGACGCGAAGACGACGCCCGAGCGCATCGATCTCGCGTTCCGCCTGGCTGCCGGGCGCGCGGCCACGAAAGCCGAAAACGCCTTGGCCCAGCGCTTCCTGGCTACTAACGGCGACGATCCGGCGAAGGTGAAAGAGTTCGCCCTCGCCCTGTTTAATCTGAACGCATTCCTATACGTGAACTAAACGCCATGCCTCAACATATCCGTTACGCACGAAATCGTCGCGAACTACTGACAGACTGTTTTTGCGGTTTCGGCTCGCTTGCTTTCGCCTCGCTGGCGCAGGCCGCGACGGTGAACCCGCTGGCGCCGAAGCCTCCGCACATCCCAGGAAAAGCGAAGGCGATGATCTTTCTGTTCATGGCGGGCGGCCCGTCGCATCTCGAAACCTGGGACCCGAAGCCGCTGCTGAACAAACTCGATGGCCAGAAGCGCCCGGCGGAGTTCGGCAATGTTCAATACCAGAACGTGAACTCGGCGTCGCGCATCCTGGGTACGAAACGCACGTTCAAGAAGTTTGGCAAGTCAGGCATTGAAGTCTCCGATCTTTTCCCCCATCAGGCAGAGGTGGTGGACGATCTGGCGGTTATCCGCTCCATGCATGGCGATATGGTGGTGCATTCGGCGGCGCAGTATCAGATGATGTCAGGCCGAGTGATTCCTGGCTTTCCGGCGATTGGCAGCTGGCTGGTTTACGGACTCGGCTCGGAATCGCAGTCGCTGCCCGCTTATGTGGTGATGCCCGATTCGGCCGGCGCGCAGGAAGCTGGCGTGCCGATGTACAAGAACGGGTTTCTGCCTTCGGTGTATCAGCCGACGTTTCTGCGGCCAGGCAACCGTCCTGTGTTGAATCTCGAATTGCCTGAAGGTGTCTCGCTCGACGAGCGCCGCAAGACGATCAGCCTGATCCGCGATATGAACGCGGCTGGTCTGGCCCAAGGCGAGAATGCCGAATTCGCGGCGCGCATGTCGGCCTACGACACAGCGTTCCGCATGCAGACGGAAGCGCCGGAAGTGTTCGACATCAGCAAGGAATCGAAGGAGACGCTCGACCTTTATGGGGTCGGCGATCCGAAGACCGATGACTACGGCCGGCGCTGCCTGCTGGCGCGGCGCATGGTGGAAAAGGGCGTGCGGTACATTTGCGTCGTGTCTGGTGGAGGAGCGGCCAACACGGAGTGGGACGCTCATAACGACATCGAAGAAAATCACCTGAAGATGGCCTCGTTCACCGATAAGCCGGTGGCCGCGTTAATTAAGGATCTGAAGCGCCGCGGCATGCTTGATTCGACCGTGGTTCTGTGGGGCGGGGAATTCGGACGTTCGCCGGAATCGGAGCGCAGCAAAGGGCGCGATCACCACAACACTGGCTTCTCTATGTATGTTACCGGCGGAGGGTTCAAAGGTGGCGTGGTTTACGGAGCCACTGACGACATTGGGCTGAAGGCGACCGAGAAGCCAGTCCACTTCCGCGACCTACATGCCACGTTGCTCAATCAGATGGGCCTCAACCAGGATGCGCTGAATTACATGCATCTGGGCCGCAAAGAGCGGCTGACGGAGTTGCGCGGCGAGATCATCAAAGACATCATCGCGTGATCGATCTTGATGGAAGGCGCATTTGCCAATCCAATACCACTCGATTTGTACAAAATGGTTGGGCGGAGGACGTCCGGTCTGGGGACGGAGGGCGCTGTCCGCGCGCTGCGCTTGGGACAGATCCCTCCGTCCCCGAGTGGTTTCTTCGTTGTGCCGAGACACGATTGGCAATGGATTGCCAATCTGCCCCACATCCTGGTCTATTGGCTGACTTCGACTTCAGAGGGCTTAATCTCTTTGCGCGAACCCATGGAGGCCCATTTCAGCCAGCCGATCAGGTCGGCCAGTTCCTTTGAGGTATAGCCCGCCGATGCCGGTGGATGCTTCCATTTATCGTTGCGCGCCATCGAAAGAACGTCCTTCGACGAGAACTTTTTCAGAACGGGCGGTAGCTGGGACAGATCCCAGATTTCAATCTGGTCGCCTGTCTTCTGTTGCTGAATGCCTGAGAATGTGGCGCCAGTCACCTTCACTTCCTGCACATATTCGGTTACGGTGAGTTGCATCGCCATTACCAATCCGCGTGGCATTGCTAGCGACGCCAGTTTTTTCAGGTCAGGTCCCACCGCTGTCCCGATTCCACCCAATGTGTGGCATGTGCCGCAGGGTACACCCTTGGCCGACTTCATGAAAAGTTGCTTTCCACGTTCGGCTTGTGCGGGTATCGAGTTGTCGTCGGCGGCCAAACCCAATGCAGCCAACAACGAAATACAGATTAACAGATTCAAAAATCTTGTCATATCGACCTCTGATTGTAGCCTTTGCAATCCTGGGTCCAAACTCTTCTGGGACGATGAAATGACCTGGAGAAGACTGGATGAATGGCTGTGATAGACTAAATTTGCTTCGTGGGCAAAAACGGAGTCCCCGTTTTCTCTGTATGAAGAAGAGGTAACTCATGGTTTTGTCTAGAATTCTTAGGGCAACGATCCTTTTACTTCCTGCTGCCGGCTTGGCTCAAGATGCGACCGTTACCGGCGTTGTCACGGACTCAAAGCCGTCTGTGATTCCCGGTGTCCACATCTCTGTTCGAAACGTCGACACCGGCATTGAACGAACGCTCGTAACTGACCACAAAGGCGACTACACCATTACCAGTCTTGCTCCCGGCAAATACACGTTGACTGCCGATCTTCCCGGTTTTCGTTTGTTTAAGGAGTCAGGCATTGTGCTGGAAATCGGACAGACGCTACGTGTGGACATCCCCATGACGATCGGCGCTGTGAATGAAGTCGTAAACGTGACCGCCCAGGTTGCTGCCATCAACACTGAAAACGGCGCGGTAACGGGCGACGTAATCTCCATGCAGGAGATCAACGACATCCCGCTCGACGGGCGTGATTTCACCGACCTCGCCCTGCTGGTCCCAGGCGTGATGCCCGCCGCGCAGGGCTCGCAAGGTTCAGGCCTCAATGTCAACGGTGCGCGCGCCGACTCCACAAACTACTACGTGGATGGCTTCAATGACCGCAACCCGCGCGGCGCTGCGGCCCAGGCCCGGCCCAATATGGACGCGATGCAGGAGTTCAAAATGGAGGTCTCCGGCTTCTCGGCCGAGATGGGACGCATGGCAGGCGGTGTGATGAACATGGTGCTGAAATCCGGCGCCAACCAGCCGCACGGCGACGTCTTCATGTACGCGCGCAACAACATCATGGATGCTCGCGGCTTCTTCGACCAGCAGAAGAATGCGTTGCACCGCTACCAGTATGGCGCCATGTTCTCCGGGCCGGTGGTGATCCCTAGACTTTATGACGGACGGAACCGGACGTTCTTCCTGTTCAGTTGGGAGGGCTACAAACAACGCGTGCAGGATACCTCGATCGGCCACGTCCCGTCGCTGCTTGAGCGCCAGGGCGACTTCTCGCAGTCGGTCAGCCTGACCGCGAAGACACTCACCATCACCGATCCATATAACGCCGGTAAAGCATTCGCCAACAACATCCTGCCGCTGTCGCGCTTCAGCCCCATTGCCGTAAAGCTGCTTGCCTACTACCCCCTACCCAATCGGCCAGATCCGCGCAACAACTTCATCACCACCGCCTCAGATCCTGACGCCTGGGACAGTTTTATTGTGAAAACTGATCACCGCTTCAACGACAAAAACTCCATGTCGTACCGCTATCAGAAGCGCGTAGCCACCACCACCAATCCTTTTGGCGGAAGCAACCCGCTCGGCAATTTCGGCACGCAGACTAGCGATCCGCGCTCGCTGATGGGGCTGGATTTCACGCACCTGTTTTCGCCAGCCTTCCTGGTGGAACTGCGGACTGGTTTCAGCCGCAACGATACGCGCGACACCACCACTTATGCCGGCATCGACATCCCGGCGCAATTGGGAATGACCGGTACCACCAAGGACCCCGAACTGATCGGTTTCCCGCGGTTCAACGTTACGGACTATTCCCCGCTGGGCGGCGGAAACGGTTTTCCCGATCATTACACGGTCACTGACATTCAGTATTCCGCCAAGTTCACCTGGATCAAGAGCAGCCATACGATGAAGTTCGGCTACGAAATCGATCGCACGCGCTTCAACGAACCGTACCTGAATAACAACCGAGGCACCTACGCCGCCACCGGTTCCAGCACCACCTCCGCGATGGCCGATTTTCTGCTGGGCCAGTTGAACACCGCCACGCGTCAAGTGGGTATCAACCGGAACTACCTGCGCCAAACCAATATGGGTGCCTACTTCAGCGACGATTTCAAGGCGCGGGCGAACCTTACGCTGAATCTTGGAGTGAGATACGAATTTCTGCCGGCGCCAACTGACCGCTACAACCACCTCACCAATTTCGTGCCCTCGCTTGGCAAGGTGGTGTTGGGTTTTAACGACACCAGCGTCACCGGCGTCATCGCTGAAGCAGGCCTGACGGACCGCGTGACTTACGCACAGGCTGTGGGCCTGCCGTCCGCGCTTGTCAACGCCAATTACAAGAACTTTGCCCCTCGTTTCGGTCTGGCCTGGACGCCGTTCCGCGACCACAAACTGGTGCTGCGTAGCGGGTACGGTATCTTTTATACCGGCATTCTGCTCAATCCCTATCGCAACAGCGTGCAGAATACTTTCCCCTATGCGCAAACGGAAACGTATACCCACGTGGCCGCCACACCCGACCTGGTAACCTTGGCCAATCCTTTTCCGGCACAGCTTCGCGTTGCCGGTGGAACAAGCACCAGCGCGGGAATCGATGTGAACGCACCAACCGGCTACATGCAAAGCTGGAACCTCACCATTGAGCGTGACCTTGGCCACGGAGTTTCGATAGAGGTTGGGTATGTGGGGTCGAAGGGCACCCATCTTGGGCGGTTGAAAGATATCAATCTGCCGCGGCGCACACTCGCCGCCTATCTGGCCTCAGTCGCTGTGGTGAATTTGCGCCCGTTCCCGTTCTTTAACGGCGCAATCAACCTTTATCAATTCAACTCCAACTCCATCTACAATTCGGGCCAGATCTCGCTGCGCAAGCGCGGGCGCGGAGGCACGTTCTACCGCCTGAACTGGCAATACAGTAAGTCGATAGACGACGCTTCGCAACTTTCCGGCGCATCCAATGGCGGCCTGGTTGCTGCCGCGCAGGACATCAATAACCGGCGGGCAGACCGTGCCCGCTCAGATTGGGACGTAGGTCACGCCGTCACCGCCTCGTTTTCCTACCCGATTCCAGTGGGCCGTGGAAAGACGCTGCTCACCACCGCCAATGGAATTGTCGATGGTGTTATGGGCGGCTGGCAATTTGCCGGTACCGCTTTCTTCGCCACCGGCCAGCCGATCACCGTGCAGACCGCTGGTACCAACTTGAATCTTGGCGATTCGCAGAAGCCCAATCGCATCGCCACTGGAATTCCCGTCGATATCCCGGGCAAGAAGCGCGGAGTGGACTACCCGTGGTTTGACGTCAACGCGTTCGTCGCTGTGCCGTCGTGCATCTCTGTAGCTAAGGGTTGCCCGACAGATCAATACGGCTTCCAGCCCTTCGTCTATGGCAACTCTGGCCGCAACATCCTGGACGGCCCCGGCCGTGCGTATTCCAATCTATCGATGATGAAGAATTTTCGTTTCCAGGAGCGGAAGAATATCCTGTTGCGAGTGGAGTGCTTCAATGCGCTGAACCATCCGAATTTCCTGCTGCCTAACGTGAACTTCAACGGCAGTTCGGCCGGCCTTATCATCGGGACACAAGCCGATGGCGGTCGCGGCGGCCCGCGGGTATTCCAGGCTGGCTTGCGGTTTGATTTCTAAAAGATCACGAAGCCAGTTGCCGGGGGTGCTTAACCGTTTTTGGGAGCGAGAAGGTTGAGAGGGTGTCGCGTAGGGCAAACCATGGGACAGACA
>CAIRSA010000231.1 GCA_903881085.1 uncultured Acidobacteriia bacterium | reverse complement strand
TGGAGGGCAATTGGGGTCAGACAGCCCATTTTCGGCAAATACGGCCGAAAAAAGGTGTCAGACCCCAAATGCGACGCGTCGTTCTAGTCAATGTAAGCGACATTGGAGGGGGGAGTTGCTACTTGACCCACATGGTGGCGGCGGTGGCGGGGCTGGATGCGACGCCGACTGTGATGACAACAGGTACGGCATTGGCCGTGCTGGCGGCCGGCGGTACCTTTACCTGGGCGATTGTCAGGCCGTCCCAACTGAAGAGGAGGCTGCCGGCGTAAACCAGGTCGGCCACCTGGCCATCGATCTTCACCGCCACCGTCTGCTTGGGTTGCGTTTGGCTCAGGGTCTCGATGCGGCCATCGATGCCGGCTGGGTTGGTTTGTCCCGCGCCGGTGAAGACAATGGTCACGGTGGAACCTTTGGCCGCGGGATTGGACTTGGAGACGAGCGCCCACTGGCTATCGAAGATGAGGCCCGCGGTATTGGCCGCAGGCGGTTGCGTGAAGATGCCCGGGGCCGCGGGTGCAACGTTCAAAGTGGTGCTGTTGGACTTTACGCCCTGATACTCCACATGGACCACGGTGCTGGTTTTGCCATCGAGTTCGAACGGGGCGATGGCTTCGATCTGGCTGGAGTTCACGTAGAGCAGCGGCGCCTTGTAACCATCGAAGTACACCATGACGTTGCCGAGTGCGGTGGCGATCAAGCCGGTTGGATCAAGCTGCATTTGCATGGTGGTGTCGAGATTGACGCCGGATACATTCAGCAGCAACATCTCGCCAGGCGCAATGGGTCCACTGACACCCGTCGCAGCGTTGACTATGGAGCCGAGCGTTACCGGGCCGGTGGCGGAACTGAGAACGATGGAGATATTGTCGGCCCACGCTCCCACAATGGAGTTTTCTTCTTCCGTGAAGGCCAGCGTAATGCGGATCTGCCGCGTGGATGGGGGCACCTTGCCATCGGCCGCCTTGGTCCAGATGCCGAAGACGCCGCCGAAGTCGGGAGTGGCCATGCCGAGCTTGGACGCTGCCAGGAGCTTTCCGTTGGCGTCGAGAAATTCCGCGGTTACCGCCGCTGTGATCGTAAGGCGATAATCGCCGCCCATGTCGGCGGAAAGGTGGAAGCTTACGCTGCCTGCGTCGATCCTGTCTTTGGCGAGCGTCACGTCAATGGTCTGCGTCATCATGGCAAGGTGCTCGGCATCCTCTACAAAGAGGTGGCCACCGGGAACGCTCAGCGGATTCGTGGACTGCACGCCCACGCGATCGTATGTCCATGCGTAGATACTTCCGGCCTGGGAATTGGCGAAGTTCCAGCCAGGTAAGGGATACCGGGAATCAAACGAGCCGTCTTTAGCGGCAGAGGATTCGGCATCACCATTCACCACGAGATTGACTCCCAGCAATGGTTCCAATGTAAGGACGAGCGCGATGTTATCGGCCGATGAGTTGTTGAAGTTGTCGCCGCGGCCACCCATCGCCGGATCGGTCAGTTCCAGCAACAGGTCGACACTGCGCGTATTGGGCAACAGGAAGCCGGAAGTTGCGCGCGCTTGCATGTCTCCACCTTCGGTCGCCGAAGGGCCCCTCACAATGGAAGTGAGCAACACTTTGCCAGTGCCGTCCTTGAATGTCGCGATCAAGGCGGGGCTCTTGGTCGAAGCCGTGTAATCGCCGATCATCAGGAAGGCGCTAAGGTAGAAGCGGACGCGCCCAGCGTCGATTTCGGTAGCACCCGCGGAGAGGTCGATTGTCTGGGATGCGGAAGAGACGGCCGGGCCGAAGCCGCCGGCAAAGTATTGATTGCCGCGGTCGACTGGGCCTGGGTCGAACGGCCGGAGTCCGCCTACGTCCTCACCGTACTGCACCACGGTTAATGCGCCGCTGGTCTTCCATCCGGGAACGGTTTTTACGACCTTTGCCGTGTCAATGAGGTTCATGCCGGGGCCAGCTTCGGCATCTCCATTCACGACCAGGTTTTGATTCCAAGGCTGAGCCTGGGCGGGCAGTAGCAATAGAGTTAACGAGCAGGCTAGAGTGCAAAGTGATTCACGAAGCATGGGGCGCTCCTTCAATCTCAGATATTAGGACCTTTTTATTTGAAATGCAAGCGGATTGGGACTCGTGCATTGACACTGCGCAATCAACCCGCCATACTTCAAACATTGGGTCTTATTTGTTCCACGCAGCCCGCGTTTGGCTGCGGCAGTTTCATCTCAAAGTAAGAGGTTAGTAAATGTCAAAGAAATTCCTGTTCCAGATCTTCCTGGCTGCGCTGCTTTGCTGCGTCCTGGCCACATCCGTACTCCTTGCCCAAACCAGCTTTGGCCGTATCGCCGGATCCGTCACTGATTCCTCAGGCGCCGCCATGGCAAATGCAACCATTAAATTCACCAACTCGGAAACTCAGAGTGTGCGCACCGTGCAGACGGACGCAGGGGGTAACTACTCCGTGACGAATCTGCCGATCGGTCCGTATCTGTTGGAGGCCTCGCTTGTGGGGTTCCAAAGCAAGCAAATGTCCGGGATCAATGTTGTGGCCGATGGCCGCCTCACCGTCGACTTCAAGCTCACGGTGGGTGACATCAGCCAAAGCGTTGAAGTGGTGGCGCAGGCCGGCGAAGCGTTGAACACAACCTCCGGCGACCTGTCGCGCGTGATCGAATTGAAGCAGGTGGAAAACCTGGCGCTCAACGGCGGCAACTATGTAGAGCTGATGACGCTGATCCCCGGCGCGGTGGTGACAAACCCTGATCAGTTCAGCGTTACGACCAGCCTTTCCGCCACCAACCAGAACATCAACGGCAACCGTAGCGACTCGCAGAACCTCACCGTGGATGGCGCCTTTAACCTGGTTGCGGGCAGCAACGGCAGCCTGATGAATAACGTGAACTCGAATTTCATTCAAGAGGTCAAGATCTCATCATCGAATGCCGGCGCCGAGTACGGGCGCACCTCCGGCGTGGCGTTCAACATCGTCACAAAGAACGGCACCAACACGTTCCACGGATCGCTGTTCGAGACGTTCCGTAACGACCACCTGGACGCGCGCAACTTCTTCTCCGTACAGAAGACCAAGCTGCGTTATAACGATTTCGGTTACACGATCGGCGGCCCGATTAAGAAGAACAAACTGTTTTTCTTCTGGGGACAGGAATGGAAGCGGCTGCGCCAAAACGCGAGCCCTTCGCGCGTCACCGTGCCAACTACGGCGTTTCTGAATGGGAACTTTTCGAGCGTTGGCCAGCTGTTCTACCCGGGCACGAAGACCCCGATTCCGAACAACAACATCGCTTCGCTGATCACGCCTGACGGCAAGGCGATCGCGAACGTCTTTAAAGGGCAGGAGAATCTGGCTTCCTTTTTCAATGACGCGAACGTGGCCAACAACGCGATTTTGCAGCCCGACAATCCGCTGAACTACCGCCAGCATCTGGTGCGCCTCGATTATACGATCAACGACAAGCAGAGCCTGTACGGCCGCTGGGTCTCTGACCGCAACAGCCTGGTGGATCCGTTCGGCACCTTCTCTGGCGCGAACCTGCCTACTACGCCAACTCTTCGTGGACGCCCGGGCGAAAGCTTCCTGATGGCGCACACCTGGCTTGTCAGCCCGAGCATCATCAACGAATTCCGCATCAATGCCAGCTGGGCTTCGCAGAACATTCCGCCTTACGGCAACACATGGGAACGCGCCACATATGGTTTCCAGTTCCCTTACGTCTTCCCGAACGGCACTGGCAATTTCCGCAATGGCATCCCCGATGTTTCGGTCTCCGGTTATTCGAATTTCAAAGGCCCCTCGTTCGCGCTGCACTCGCCTTCGACTGACGCGCAGATCGGCGATAGCGTGAGCTGGATTCATAACCCGCACATTGTGAAAGCGGGTTTCGTATTTGTGCGCGACCGCGTCGACCAGAACGGACGCCCCGGCTATACCGGCAACCTCACCTTCAACAGCAGCGGCAACAACAACACTACGGGCAACTCACTGGCCGACACATTGCTGGGCAACTTCCGAACGTATAGTGAAGCTAGCGCCGACCCGATGGGCTTCTTCCGCTTTTCGCAACCGGCCGCCTTTATTCAGGACAGCTGGCGCGTGAACCGCAAATTGAGCATGGACTTCGGTCTGCGCTGGGAATGGTTGCAGCCGTGGTACACGCAGGCCAACAACATGGCCAACTTTGTACCGGCGCTGTATGACCCGTCGAAGGCCGTTACCGTCACCGCGGCGGGCACCGTTGTCCCGAATTCGGGCAATCTCTACAACGGCCTGATCCGCGCGGGCGATGGCATTCCGCAGGCGGAACTCGGCCGCGTCCCCGGTGCGAGCAGCCCGCTCTTCCAGGCGATCCCGGCAGGCGCTCCGCGCGGCTTCTTCAATCCGCAGAACATGTTTTCGCCGCGCTTCGGATTTGCTTATGCGGTGGCCAGCAAGACCGTTATCCGCGGTGGGTTGGGGCTCTTCTTCGCCCGTCCGCAAGGCAACATGATCTTCTCGCAGGTGAACGTTCCGCCGGTGCTGCAGGTTTCGCAGTTTGAAAACGGCAACCTCTCCAATCCCGGCGGCGCCGCAGGCGTACTTGCGCCGAATGGCAACATCACTGCAATCGATCCGAAAGTGGTGAATGGCTATACCGAACAGATCAGCATTGGCGTACAGCGCGAATTGCCCAAGGGCATCTTTGGCGAGGTCACCTATGTGGCGAACCTTGGCCGCCACCTGCTGCGTCAGCCGAACATCAATCAGATTCCGTTTGCGTTGAACGCAGCCAATCAGGCGCTGCCCACTGCGCAGCGCGCGACCAATGCCTCACTGCTGCCGTACAAGGGCTACAACAACATTACGGAGTATATGAGCGATTCCACGTCGAATTATCATGCGCTGCAGACCTACCTCAACAAGCGCAAGGGCAACGTGTTTTTCACCATCAGCTATACTTATTCGAAAGCGTATGGCGATGCCAGTGCGCAGGGCGACAATCCGGAGAACTACATGGACCGTCACTACAATTACGGGCCACTCAGCTTCGATCGCCGCCATGCCTTTGTGGCGACCTATGTATGGTCGCTGCCAAAGCTCACCGCACAGAACGTGATTGTGAAGACCGCGCTTGGTTCGTGGCAGTTGAACGGCGTGATCCGGTTGCAGTCCGGCCAATACTACACGGTTAGCGGCAACTCATCGATTGGTGGACGACGCGCTGATTTCGTGGGCGGGGACATCCTGGTGACTGGCCCTGACCAGAGTATTAATAACTGGATCAATCGCGCGGCATTTGCAAATCCGCCGAACGATCGCTTTGGTAATACTCCTGTTGGCAACGTGAAGGGACCTGGTTTGCAGACCTACAATTTGTCGGTCAGCAAGAATTTTCGGGTTCGTGAACGTTACGTTTTGCGGTATCAGGCCGATTTCTTCAATGCGTTCAATATCGCGAATTTTACTGGTTTGAATGCGAATCTGGCCAGTAGTGCGTTTGGGACATTGCCCACGGCTTACCCGCCGCGCAATATTCAGATGCAGTTGAAGTTTACGTTTTAGTTGTGGGGGGGGCCGGTTCAACCGCGAATTGGGCGGGTGAATCGGCCTTCTCTGAGTTAGTCAGGAGGGCCGAGTACCACTCGGCCGCAGAATGCCATTCTGCCCCACATCTTACTTGCGCATCACCCAGGTTGTCATTGCCCTCTGATTCTGCACTACCGTGGTTTTGATTGGCTCGGCGAGTTCGGCGCCCAGGCGTTCTGTATGCATGGCGATGAGGGCGTCGTCCACCAGATACCTTTCCGAACCATCGGGCGACCAGTAGCGGCGGCCTGCGATCTGCTTCACCAGATTCTCCACTCCGATGGTGGAGCCGAGGCGGCAAAAGAAGAGTCCGCCCGGTTTCAGTACGCGCCACGAACCATCGAGCATGGCTTTGAAGTGAGCGTCGTCGCGCGCGAAGTGAAGTACGGTATTGCTGATGACCAGATCGGCGCAGGCGTCGTCGAAAGTCATCTGCTCAACAGGCTCGACACGGAAGTTCGCAGCTGGTAATGTGGCGGCCATGGCCCGCACCACGGCCACACTTCGCGCGTCCGCATCGGCGGCGAACACTTCGTAGCCTTCACGAAGGAAGTAGATCAGATTGCGTCCGCCGCCGCATCCCGCGTCGAGAATGCGCATGCCTGGCACGATGCGGCCCTTCAATAATTGGTCGAAAAGATAGATATCGATTTCGCCGAATTGCTCCCGTAGGGTGGGCTTGGAAATTTCCATTTATCCAGCCTATCAGCCAGATGTACAAACATGTAAACTGAGCAGAGTGGACAGGCGAACATTCCTCCAAACCCTAGCCGTACCGGCGCTGCTGGCACAAACCAAACGGCCCAACATTGTTGTCATTCTGGCCGATGACGTTGGCTACTCCGACCTCGGCTGCTACGGCGGCGAGGTGCACACGCCGAATCTCGATAAGCTGGCCGCTAATGGGCTGCGCTTTACGCAGTTCTACAACTGCGCGCGCTGCTGCCCGTCGCGCGCCTCGCTGTTGAGCGGACTTTATCCGCACCAGACCGGCGTGGGCAACATGGTGGGCGGCAGGCCCGGTGACCTGGAAGGCTATACAGGCCGCATGAACGATCGCAATGTAACGATCGCGGAAGTGCTGCGCACGGCGGGCTATTCCACCATGATGACGGGCAAGTGGCATTTGGCGACGCCGGGTCCAGTGGCGCGCGGCTTCGACGAATACTACGGCATGCTGCACGGCTACGATAGCTTCTGGGACGAATCGAAATACACGCGGTTGCCGGCCGATCATCCGAAGCGGACCTACGGCGAGGGCAAGTTCTACGCGACGGATGCCATCACCGATCACACGCTGGATTTCCTGGCCGTCGCGCGCAAGAAGAAGCAGCCGTACTTTCTCTACCTCGCCTACAACGCCGCGCACTTTCCGCTGCATGCGCCCAAGGCGGCTATTGATCGCTACGTGCCGGTTTACGAAAAAGGCTGGGACGAGATCCGCAAGCAGCGCTTCGAGCGCATGCGAAAGATGGAGTTGCTGCCCAGTCGTTGGGAGTTCACGCCGCGCAGCACCATTCCGCCGAATCGCGTTTCCACGCCTCATGGCTGGGACAATAAGCAGAATCCGGCGTGGGACACGATTGAAGCGGACCGCCGCAAGGACCTTGTGCGCCGCATGTCGATCTACGCCGCGATGATCGAGATCATGGACCGCAACATCGGCCGCGTGGTCGAGGACCTGAAGGCTAACGGCGAACTGGAAAACACGCTGATCCTGTTTCTATCGGACAACGGCGCGTGCGCTGAGTGGGACCCGTGGGGCTTCGACAACAGCAGCGGGCCTGATAACACGCTGCACAAGGGCGCGGAACTCGATCGCATGGGCCAGGCCGGCACGTATCACAGCTATGGCTCCGGCTGGGCGAATGCATGCAACACTCCGTTCCGCTATTACAAGCATTACAACCACGAGGGCGGCATCGCCACGCCGCTGATCGCGCACTGGCCGGGCAACGTGCGCGCCGGCGCGATGGAGCAGCAGCCGGGACATTTGATTGACCTGATGCCGACGTGCGTGGAACTGGCGGGCGCGAAGTATCCGGCGGAGGCGAAGGGCAAGGCGATTCTTCCCATGGAAGGGCGCAGCCTGGTGCCCACATTCAAAGGCAAGAAGATTCAGCGCGACGCGTTGTATTGGGAGCACGAAGGCAACCGGGCCATCCGCATCGGCAAGTGGAAAGCTGTCGCGCTGCTGCCCGCGGGTAAGTGGGAGCTGTACGATCTGGAGCGCGACCGGACGGAGATGCATGATCTGGCGGCGAAGGATCCGAAGCGGCTGCAGAGCATGATCGCGCAATGGGAGCACTGGGCGCGGCGGACGCATGCCATTCCCTGGATGTGGAAGCCGGAGTACGGAAGTTAAAGGACGATCGCTATGTCTACCCTACAAACACAATTCAAATCGCTATTCGCTGACGCGGTACGCAATACCGGTTTCCAGTTATTTATCCAAGGCATGTGCTCAATCAATTACGGCAATGCGAAAAGTGTGGATGCCGACGTTCAGGAAGGCGACGAGTCCGAGTATGTGCAGTTGGATATGGAAAAGAAGGATCTTCTTGTAGATTGCACCTGTGAGCGTTTCGACGCCGGCGAGCTCTGCAAACATATTTGGGCTACTTTACTTGCCTCAGACCAGGACAATTTTCTGCGAGATAGTTACGGCAGGATACCGATGCACTTAGTTACGCTCGACCCTTTTCTTGAGGGGGAGGGCGATCTTACTTTCAAATACGTTCAAAAACCCAAATTAGTGGCCGCGCCGCCACCTCCGCCACCCAAGCCAACCTGGGACGTTGTTGTTGAAAAAGTAGCCGCGGCGCCAAATTTCTACCGCGACTCTTCACTGAACTGGCCTGAAGGCCGCAAACTGCTCTATGTTCTGAATCCCGATCCCTACTTAAAAACCGGGCCGCTGTGCATAGAGCTCATGGTTGCCGACTTAAAGATGTCGGGAGAATATGGAAAGTTTAAGCAAGCCTCTATGCAGCGAAGGCAGATTCCGTTTCTGCCTGACCCTGCCGATAGGGCAATTCTCCAACTGATCGCCGGACCTGACAACAGCGGATCCTCTGGCTACTATTCACAAATTAGTCCGTCCAATAACGTCGATCCGTTTTTCGCCAAAATGGCGGTTCCAAAACTTTGCGAAACCGGCCGTTTCGTGCTGAAAGCTGCGCCAGAAGAACTGCCCTTTGCGCAGCCCTTGAGCTTCGATAGCGGCGAGCCATGGACCTTCACGCTTCGCGTTTCAAAGACGAATGAGAACTACCAACTGGACGGCGGATTTCGCCGCGGTGAGGAATGGATCTTAAAGTCCGGGACAAAGAAGGTTTTGCCGGCTGGATTTCTGTGCTTCGAAAACACATTGGCGCTGGCCGAATGGGGCGATCACACGCACTGGCTCAAATACTTCACCGAGAATCCACCGATCGAAGTTCCGGCATCGGAAGGATTAGCGCTGATTCAAAAGCTGCTTGACCGCGAGTTCGTGCCACCATTGGAGGTTCCGGAAGAATTGAGGTTCGAAGATGTGCTCTGCCAGCCCAAGCCGCACCTGAAGATTCACGCCAAACCAAGTTATCAGCAGAACAGCACCAAGCTGCGGGCGGGCCTCACGTTCCAGTATGAAGAGCATTCCATCACCGCCGATGCAAACAAGACTGGTTTCTTCGACCCCGCTTCCAAGCGTTATCTGAGGCGTAATATGGAAGCGGAAAAAGCGGCGGTGGCTCAAATCGTCACGTTGGGACTCAAACGATCGACATATGTTTACAGGAACGAGCCGCCTTACGAACTGAGCGAAAAGAAGCTGCCGCAAATCGTGCGCGGCCTGCTCGCCGCCGGCTTCGAAGTGGAGGCCGAGGGCCGTCTGGTAAAGCGCCCAGGCAAGTTCGACATCGGCATCACCAGTGGCATCGACTGGTTCGAACTGCACGGCGATGTGGATTACGATGGCCACGTTGTGGAGTTGCCACAGTTGCTGAAAGCCCTGGAAAAAGGCGAGACCATGGTCCGTCTCGGCGATGGCTCTTTCGGTGTGCTGCCCGAAGAATGGCTCAAGCAGTTTGGACTGCTGCCTGCGTTGGGTGAAGCGCAGGATGGGCACATTCGTTTCAAACGTAATCAAGCCGGTTTTCTCGATGCGCTGCTGCTTTCGCAACCGCAAGCCTCCGTGGACGAGACATTCCAGCGCGCGCGCGAGGAGTTGCGCCGGTTCGAAGGCATTACGCCGGGCGAGCAGCCCGCGGGCTTTCAAGGCACATTGCGCGGGTACCAACTGGATGGCCTCGGCTGGTTCGAATTCCTGCGCCAGTTCCGATTCGGAGGCTGCCTGGCTGACGACATGGGCGTCGGCAAAACGGCGCAGGTGCTGGCCATGCTGGAAGCGCGGCGGCAGGAAACGCCCGCGCCCTCGCTGGTGGTCGCGCCGAAATCGCTCATCTTTAATTGGAAGCAGGAAGCCGCGCGGTTCACGCCGCAGTTGCGCGTCTTGGACTGCACCGGGGCAGACCGTTCGCATGGTGAGATTCCAAAGCACGACCTGGTGTTCACCACCTATGGCACGCTGCTGCGCGACATTGCCACGCTGCGCGATATCGAATTCGATTACGCGATTCTCGACGAATCGCAGGCCGTCAAGAACTCATCCACCGAATCGGCCAAAGCCGCGCGCCTCATCAATGCGCATCATCGACTGGCGCTGAGTGGTACGCCCGTGGAAAACCATCTGGGGGAACTGTGGAGCCTGTTCGAATTCCTGAACCCCGGCATGCTCGGCGCGGCTTCCGTGTTCAAGCTGGCCGGCTCGGCCGGACGAAATCCCGGCGAGGACACGCGCATGATGCTGGGGCGCGCGGTGCGCCCGTTCATTTTGCGCCGAACCAAAGAACAGGTGATCAAAGAGCTGCCCGAAAAGAGCGAGCAGACTTTGTACTGCGAATTGGAGCCTGCGCAGCGCAAGGTGTATAACGAACTGCGCGATCACTTCCGTGCGCGCCTGCTCAAGCTAGTCGATAAAAACGGACTGGCGAAATCGAAGATCCAGGTATTGGAAGCCCTGCTGCGCCTGCGCCAGGCAGCGTGCCATCCGCGCCTCATCGATTCGCAGGCCTACACTGGACCCAGCGCCAAGCTCGACATGCTGCTGATGCACCTGGAAGAGATTCGTGAAAGCGGCCACAAGGCGCTGGTGTTTTCGCAGTTCACCAGCATGCTGGCGATCGTGCGCGAATCGCTCGACCGCGACGGCGTGCGCTACGCCTATCTGGATGGCCAAACCAACGACCGCCAGGCGGCCGTGCGCCAGTTTCAAGAAGACCCCGAGTGCCCGCTATTTCTGATCAGCCTGAAGGCCGGCGGCGTGGGTCTCAACCTTACCGCGGCTGAGTATGTGTTTTTGCTTGACCCGTGGTGGAACCCGGCCGTGGAGGCGCAGGCAGTGGATCGCGCGCATCGCATCGGGCAGGAGCGGCGCGTTTTCGCGTATCGATTGATTGCCCGCGACACGGTGGAAGAGAAGGTGTTGGAGTTGCAGAAGAGCAAGCGCGATCTGGCCGATTCCATTATCAATGCGGAAAATAGTTTGATTGCGGGGCTGGGGCGCGAAGATCTGGAGTTGTTGTTGTCGTAGTTGTTTGGGGTGGACCGCTTGCTTACGCGCGCGGCTCGGAAGGGCGAGTGCCACACGGCGCGCAGAGTGCCACTCCAATGTCGCTTACATTGCGATTATGAGGCGAGCTTCCGATCTGGTGAGCGATTCATTGTGGCATTGCGGTGGAGGGCAATTGGGGTCAGACAGCCCATTTTCGGCATCCACCTTCGCTAAAGCTACGGCGGACAAGAAAACGGCCGAAAAAAGGTGTCAGACCCC
>CAIRSA010000230.1 GCA_903881085.1 uncultured Acidobacteriia bacterium | reverse complement strand
GGTGCCTGTGGTTTCGATAACGACGCCAGTCCGCGGGTGGACTCTTCCACACCGAAGAGAACGCCGGCAAGATCGCCGAGGCGGAAGGGCAGTTTCAGCGTGGAGTGTCCCTGGCCGCCTTCGTTGCTCGACACCCGCACCTGGTAGTTGCCATCGCTACCGGGTGAGATGAAGACAGAGATGTCGAGATAATTCCTCATATAACATCCAAGCGAGAAATTGTCATGGATTACGCCATTCTACTTGAGTGAGAGCCGCGGTGCATGCGAGGTCCTGGAGGGAGCTTTCCTGTTCAAGAGGAAGTGGATTTACCGGCAGAGCTTTGTTTGGCTGCTGCAAGCACCCAATTTGCCGCCTTGCGCAGGCTAGGCAGGATTCCCAAACGATTCCCGGTTGTGAGTTTGCTGCCCGAAACTTCCGGTCTAGCCGGAGGCCGCTTGAAGACATAGTGATTTGCAGCTGGCCAAAAGAAGCCCAATATTCGCTTGGGTATCAGCCACGAACCCACAACAGATGAAACCCAAGTAAGAGGGTTAAAATAGGGTCCAAAGTCTCAGTTATCCCCTGCCAGCCCCGCTATTACACCCAGCACAATTAGAAAGATTAAAACGGCGATTGGGACTTTGATGATCATGCCGATGCCGAATCTGTTCCTTTGTTTAACACTTGCGTCGCGAAACTCCGTTCCCTCTGAGAGGAGCTCTCATTCAAGTACTGCATAGCGAGCTGGAAGTCGCCTGCGGCTGCGGCATAGCGTTCCGCCCAGGCGGCGGTGGCTCCGGAGTTTTTCTTCCAATCGAGGAGCACTTGCAATTCGGGATCGCGAAGCAAAGATGTGTAGTTCCGCTGCCAGCGCCGGGCCATGGCAACCAAGTCGCGATAGGTGTCGCGGGATTGTTGCTCCTCGTCGATCCAAACGCGCAAACGGCCCCATTGCCGGAGCAGACTTTCATGCGAGATTTCCACTCGCATGTCTTCCGGCTTCCCATCCGCTTTTTGATGGATGAAGTTACGGTGATTTTCAGAGAAGCTGCGGAGGATCTGCTGGAGCTCTTCGGGTTTTGCGCCCGTTGCCTCCAGCAGCTGGCTAATGCGGGCCGAACAGCGCACGCGGCGCATTCTGAAGTCGGTATCGGTGAGCCGCTGGAATACGCGCGTCACAGTTTCAAGCGAGAGACCGGCCAGTGCCTGCTCGGCGTCCTGATTCAGCGCTTTTTCCAAACCGCCTGCGGCTTCGTAGTGCCGAAGGTCGAGGGGCCCGATTCCGCCCGCGCGCTGGTATTCATCCCACGTGCGAAGCAAAGCATGTTGCAGAACCGGAAGCCTGTCGAACCTGTCACCCAATTGATTGAGAAGCTGGTCTACAAGGCGCGGTCCGGCCGTTACTCCGAGCAGGCGTGCGGGACATTCCACCGCTTCGCGGAGCTGGTTGCGCGACATGCGGGGCACCAGATAGCGGCCACGGTTCAAGGCCTCAGGAAGGGAGTAAAAAAGGTCGCAATCGCCTAGAAAATCGGAGCGCATGGTGAGAACGACGTAGACCGGCAGTTCCTTTTGTTCCGATAGAGCCAGGATCAGGTCGACAAAGTCGGCCGCTTCTGCTTTGCGCCGGGCGCTCTCTTTTCGAGTCTCGAAGTCGAGATTGCTTGATTCGTCATCATTGTCCTGGCCGCGAAATGCAAAAATCTCTTCGAACTGGTCAACCACTATGAGGACGTTGACATCCCGGTCCAGCCGGGACGTGAGATATTGCATAACAGCCGTAACGTGGATGTCCAGAATTTCCTGGCGCAAGGCAGCGGTAGCCTGCGGCGATACGGCATCGCCGCAAAGCGCCAGCAGACCCTCGGCCAGATTGCCCATTGGATTGTCACCTGGATAAATGGTGGCGGTGCGCCAATTGTCGTTATCCTGCACCAGGAATCCGCCCAACAGGCTGGGCAGCACACCGGCACGAATCAGCGAGGACTTGCCACTGCCGGAACTGCCGACGACGCCCACGAAGCGTTCCTTGAGTAAAAGTGCGAGGATCGCCGTCGTCTGCTCGTCGCGTCCGAAGAAGTACAAGCTGTCCTCAAACAAGTATGGACGGATGCCGACGTAGGGATTGTCGCGCAAATCGCCGCTCATGATCTGGTTTCTCCGGAGGAGGAAAACAGATCAACAAGCGCGCTGGTATCTGGGTCGCCCAGCGTATCGACTACTTCGAGCCGGGCGCGCATACGCTCGTCTTCATCCCCTGGTTCCTGGAGCATGGCGGAGTATTTTGCAATAAGAAGCTTGCATGGAAATTTGGCGGCCGCCTTCCGCGCTGCAGTGCGGCGGTTGTTGACCCACGCCTTGTCAACTTTGCCGGAGACGATGATGTAGAGCGGAGACTTCTTAATGGTTTGATCCAGGTAGGGCAGCGAGGCAGGTGAGTCCTCGCCGCTGGTGCGCGTGGCCGTGTCAACGTCACGCTTTTCCAAGTAGTCGGCAAGTTCGTTGGCCGGCCCCTGATCTTTGACGTGAGCATCCACAAAAGCTCTTCTGGCTTTGCCGGGATCCTTTACCGAGCTTTTCAGCGCCGCTTGACGGGCTTCACGCATCTCTTGCAGCTTGCTCAGAACATATTCGGCAATGGAGTTCTTCTCCGTGACCACGAATTCCAGCCGCTCTTTTTCGCGCGGCATTTGCGAAAGTTGGTCGAGTTTCGCTTCGTATTGCTTGTTGGGGATACTGGCGCGGTCTTCGATGGACATTACCACCAACTGGGCGGAAGCAACTTCAAGACCAATACGCAACTGTTCCAGAGGGTAGGTACGGATTGTGTCGGGCAGAGCGTCCTCATCCACCGCCTTGCCTGGATTGGCGCCCAACAGATGCACAACGAGATCGGCCTGGCGGATTACTTTGCCGACGGCCAGCTCCAGATCTTGGGGCGCCTCAGGCAGGGAGAAATCCATAACCCGAATCCACTCCTCAGCCCTCAACCGTTTCGCCAATTCGAGTTGCCGTCTTTCCAGGTTCTGATCCGTCGTAGCCAAAAAGACGCGCAAGATACCCGGATCGGGGGGAGAGGAACCGGCAGGAGCGGAGGTTGAGGGCTCGGCGTGCGAAGCTGGTTGGGCTGCCTGGGCAGGTGCGAAGAGCATGCCATCCTTCGATCTCATGTAAAGCACCGGCGTGGCCCATTCCGCCTGCTTGCTGTTTTTCAGTTGCTTGCGGCCTTCGGCGACAGCGGCGTCAACCGGTAGCCCTTGGGCAAGGCGCTGGTAGAAAGTTTGGGCGAAGATGATCGCAGCCTGGTCAGTGACGGGAAACTGCATGGCCACCACCGCCGGTACTCTGGCTGTGATGAGCGAAGTCGCCACGCCGGAAAACGGTTGCGCGTCTGAAGCCACGCCGCTATTGCAGGCATTCAGAAACACGAGCCGCAAGGGTTCGTCCTGGAGCATGACGGCGAGGTCTTCGCCCGATACAGGATCTTGGAGACCATTTTCCTTCTGCAGCAAAAGTTGTCCTTCCCCGTTTGGCCCAATGTCGCCGTGCCCCATATAGGGGAGCACGTGATAATCGGTGGCGGCCAGCTGAGTTAGCAGGTCTGTGCGCGTGGGCTTGGCAAAATCGACTTTTACATTTCCGAGTTGCGCCCACTCCTTCGCAATGCGGAGGCGCTCTTCCTCCAGCTTCAGCATGGGCGTATCCACGGGATTCGACAAAACAGCCAGGATTCGCAAAGTGGCTTGAAAGGGTGGAGGGTAAGTGGGTTGGGGGACACTAAGCGATCGTACCAGCAGGGTTTTCGTTGAAAGCGCCAACGGAATCTGACCCTTCCGGCGCATCAATTCCCAGGGGAGACTGGCGGCAAGGGCCATGCCAGGAACGCGCAGATCCATGGATAACCTGATGCGGACGGCGTCGCCATTGCTCTCCGCTATTGCTTCGGTTTTGGCAAGCACATCTCTGCACTCGCCCTGAAACAGGGCTTCGAACAAGGCGACGGAGAAGTCCTCAATGGTTCTGGCGTCAGCCGGGTTCTGCGTGTTCGAGAGCGAAGCCAGACCTCGCTTGGACTGTTCCACGCCGAAGAGAACGCCGGCAAGATCTCCTAAACGGAATGGCAGCTTCAGCGTGGAGTGTCCCTGGCCGCCTTCATTGCTCGACACCTGCACCTGGTAGTTGCCATCACTACCGGGTGAGATGAAGACAGAGATGTCGAGATAATTCCTCATAAAACAAACAAGCGATAACTCGTCATGATTTACGCCATTCTACTTGAGTGAGAGCCGCGATGCCGGCGTCCGAATCAAAATAGTTTAGATGATGGCAGGCCACGTTGCCAAGTTTCGGGGCGATGGCTCGTGCGCCGCCGACGCCGAGAATGCTTTCGACGCCTACGGCGATGTCGTTGGGCTGCATGCCGAACAGGGCTTCAAAAGCCGTGCTGCGGCCTACCTTGGCCAGTAGCTGGCCGAAGAACTGGTCGCGCGAGTCGTTGTACTGGCTGGTGTCGCCAGCCAGTATCGTGTAGGGAATGCCGGGGTCGGGGCTGGAGTTCAAGGCCTTGATGAAATCAGACGACGGGTTCATCTGCTGCAATGTCGGTGTCAGATTCTTTGAGCGGTTCAACAGGAACAGCACCGCGCTGGCGTGCGGAATCAACCACGGCACGTAGTTCATGGAAATGGTGGTCAGCAGGCTCATGACCTTCACCGCATCCTGCACTTTGCCGAAGGGGGAGCCGTTGTTCGGCGTACCGCACATCACCAGGTGATCGACAATCTTGTTGCCACCAAGCTGTTCGATGAACCAGCGCGAGACCAGACCGCCCATGGAGTGCACCAGCATGGTGAGCTGCTTGCCATCGTTTTCATGCAGTCCGGCGGCGGCCAATTGCGATTTCAGCAGCTGCGCAGTGTCGGCAATGGGCGTGGTGAGGTTTTCGTAATCGTAGGTGAGGACGAGGTCGAAGTGCTGGTCGAGCCCGCAGGTCTTCACGCCCTTGGCCATGTTTTCCGTGTCGCCGATGATGCCGTGCACGAGCAGCAGAATGTTTTTCGCCGCGGCCACTTTGTTGGCCAGATTGCTCTGCTGGTAGGCGTACGAACCATCGGGCTTGTATTCCACCCAGCGCAGTTGGTTGAGGTTGTCCTGCTTTAGATAGGTCTTGAAGAAGTACAATTTCAGCGATCCGCCGAGGCTGCGGCGCTTGTCGGCGACTTCAGGGATGTGATCGATGCTGATGTTCGTTTTGCCTGCCTCGTCTTTGTAGGGATTGCCGGTGAGGAGGACGTGCTGGCCGTCGTAGACAAGGGATAGAAGGCCTTCGCCCTCGTCCAATGGCACGTCCAATACTATGCGGAGGGGATCCTGCTGGAGGGCGGCCGCGTTTTGGATATCGGTGATTTCGAGGACGCTTTCATTGTCGCCGCGCGTGGAGGCGAAGTTGAGCAGTTGCATGCCACGTTGTTCGAAGGCCCGGTAGAAGCCGCCGCCGACATCGCGGCCGGCGGCTGTTACGCCGCTGAGGCTGATGTTAGCCTGTAGGGATGGATGGGCTTTGACGACTATTTTGCCGCCGGCTAGGGTAGCATCCTGCGCGCCCACCTGATTCAAGCGCCGCACGAGCTTGATGCGGCAATCCTTGGTGAACCACTCGTTTTGATAGGCAACTTTTGGTTTTGAGAGGCTGATAATTCCGCGGGTTTCCGGGGCGTCCTGCCCAAGCGGAATGGGATCCTGCGTGAAGAGAAAGTCGTCGAACTTTTCCGTGCTCACGATCAGCTTGAATTTTTCCAGTGATTGGTTGGCCTGGTCGTCGAGTGCAAACCGGTCGTTCGGATCGACGGGCCACATGATTTCCACGCCGCCAGGGACAACGGGTTTGTTCAGCAGGACGTAGATTCCGAAGTCGTCAGAGAAGTAAGCCAGGGCCATGTTCAGTTCCTGGTCTGAGCCATTGCGTACTTTCAGGCGACCGTTTTGCTTTTGGCCTTCCACGTAATCGAGGATGATTTCGCCCGGCGGATAGACGTGAACTTCGCCGTTGGGTAGAGTTTCTTCGTAGTAGAACTCCACCTTCGACGTGTCCATCTTTGTGCGGCCGTTTTGCAGGTGTTGGCTGCGCTCCCACTGCACGACGCTTTTCATAGCGGGGAGTATTGCGTGGGCGGCTGTGAGGCTGGCGCTTTGAATGTAGAGACCGGTTTCGCTCTGCGTCAGTCGCAATTTGCCGCCATCGACGAGTAGGGCATAGTGGGCGGCGGATTCGACGTCGGTCAACAGGACGTTCGCCGAGCGATCGTTGTCGAAGGCTGCCTGCAGCGCGGCCATGTTGGGGGCATCGGCGTTGCAGTAGAACTCCATAGGTGGCACGGGGAGGCTGGTGATTTCGGCTCGGTAACGGACAGCGGGGTCGCCTTCGAAGGCGAGCTCCATTTCGCTGCTCTGTGCGCCCACTTGCGACATGGTGGCAGTGCCGGCCTGTCTGGTCTGGGCGTTTTCAGGATAAAGGGCGAGGGAGACGGGCTTGTCCGGTTCGGTGGGAACGCCGTGAATGGCGCCGCATTCCACTTTCCATTTGCCTTGGTCGAAATAGGAGCTGTAGCGGCGGGCTGAGTTGGCGGCGTCGGCACCAAGAAAGCCGGTTGAGGCGGGGAACTTTCCGAGCGTTTCGAATTGCGGGTTCTGGGAGAGAGCGCGGGCACGCACGGCGGCGCGACAGCGGACGAACAGATCGGAGTAGGTGAGGTTTCCGCCGGACTTGGTTAGCGTTTCGATCAACGAAGTAGTAAAGACGCCGCTTTTATCGGGGGCTTCCTGCGCGAGTTGTGTCCGTTCGCAGGCGGCCAGCAGGATGTGTCTTGCGGTTGGGATTTTCAGACCGGGCGAGGCTGCGTAGTAGCCATCGAGGTAGGATTCCAGCGGGCGCGGGGTGTTTACTTCGTGGGTGACTCGTGGCTGCATTCCCATGAACGCGTCAGCGCCGCGCGTGCCGGAGCCGGAGTGGCAGCAATCGAGGATCATCGCAAGGTGGGGGTTGTTCTTGGCCAATTCGGATATGAGGAGGGCCAGTTCCTTATCGGCCAGGTCGTAGCCGTTGTCGAGGCGGCTGTCGATGCAGACGAGGCCTTCGTCCATGCCGTCGGCGTAGAATGTTTTGAACTCCGGGGCGGAGGCCCAGCGTGCGCCGTGGCCGCAGTAGTGGAAGACGGCGACGTCGTCTTGTTGGGCTTTGCCGAGGTGGCGGCGGAATTGATCGATGATGTTCTGGCGCGTGGCGTCGGCGTCTTTGAGGACTTCGATGGCCAGGGCGGATGGGTCGAAGCTGGTTTTTAAGTAGTCGTGGAAGTGGTCTACATCGTTCAGGCAGCCGGCGAGTTTGCCAACTTCCGGCGGATAGTTGTTGATACCAACGAGGAGTGCGTAGACATGTTTTGCCATGGTTTAGAAGTATACATGAATTAGGGAAGAGATTAGCCACGGATACACACGGATGGACACGGATAAGGCAACTGCGCTTATTTAGGGCTTGGGGCGAGGGTGCCGCCTTCTAGCCAATTTTGAACGCGGCGCATTTCGTCTTCTTTTGCCTGCGCTCCTTGGCTTAGCGGCAAATATATGTCGGGTGGGATACCGGCCAGGTCGACAGGGGCATCGGGAATTCGCATGGATCGCGAGGTGGCGTACCAGAGCATACGCTGGCCGGAGGGTAGCAGGAAAGGGCGGAGGTTGGAATAGTCGAGCGAACCGTATGTCCGGCGGCCGATTAGCTTTACTTGGAAGCTTTGCCTCGCGATGAGGACAAACTCTTCGCAACTGCTGCCGCATTGGCCGTCAATCAAGATGGCTACCCGGTCCGGGCGTTTCGGTTCCAGCGGCTTAGTTCGTTCGTATGACATGCCGCCGGAATCGTCATGCGGGACGTAGCTGCCTTCCTTGGCATTGCGGGTTCGCTCGGCCACGTCCTTTTGGAATTTTTCGTATTCTTTGTCTCCGGGGGCAAAGATGGCGCACACTTTCTGGTGGCCTTCCAGATTTGCAGGGGTTACGCGCCATGCAGCGCCCACTGAGACCACTTCGTCAGGCAACAGCCAAGACATCAGCGGCGTGTAGCTGCTATCGCTGCCTCCGCCGTTACCGCGCACGTCGATGATCCAGTTGGGGTGGGCGGCAAGGGCGTCGTGATTGTCTTTGAGTGCGGCGATGAGTGGGTCGCGGTATTCGGGGGCGAAGCTTTTCAGGACAAGCAGGGCGGTTTTCGCGGAGAGAAATCGGATGGGGATTTCGATCTTGGGATTTTTGGTGGCGGACGGCTCGGAGCTTTTCTCCGCGCTCATGTTGGGCGAGACGGAGAGGTGTCCTTTACGCCAGGCTTTGATGTATCGCGTGAGGACTTGCAGGCAGGCCTGTTGGTCGGCAACCTGCGAGGCCGAGGCATTGGCGGTGGCGAAGGCGTCGTCGAAGTGGTTCTGCCCCCATTGGGCGAGCTGGTCCTTTGCGCCGGTGTCGTTTTTGAGAAGGAAGCCGGGGATTGCTTCGAGATCCGCTACGCACTGGTTGGCTGCGGGCGCCTGCGCAAAACATTGCGCAGCGAGATAGATCGTGGTCGCTAGTCCGAATGCTGGTCTCATTTTCTTGCAGTATCGCATAGCAGCAGCGCCAGTCCGGCTTGAAAGGCCTGTTCTATGTCGCCTCCGAGACGGAAGGCCCCGGCCGTTTCCATGCTGACGAAGCCGTGCAGAAAGGAGGTCAGGACGCGGGCTCGGATGAAGGCCGCTTCGCGGTTGCCGAGGTAGGATTCCAACCGTTGCAGGGCTGGTTGTAGGGCGCGGCGGCGAGCCTGTTCGGCTGCCGCATCTCCGGAATGGAGGCCGAAGATTAGCGAGTAGGTTGCCGGATGCTCGCGGGCGAAGGTGCGATAGGCGGCGGCGATTGCGCGCAGTGCTGAGAGATCGTCAAGGCTGGGCGGCACTTGGATCATGACTGCTTCGAGGTCGGCCACTACTGCCGTTTCCACTTCGCGCAGCAGGGCGGCGCGGTCGGCGAAATGCTTGTATAGCGAGGGCCCGCGGACGCCGACTCGGTGGGCCACGGCTTGCATGGTGAGCTCGTCCAAGCCAGGTTCGCCGATGAGGTCGCGGGCGGCTGCGATGATCTTGGAGGATGAAGTTTTGGGCGGGGTGGGCATGCTGGTCCTACTTTCCCATTTTGCCAAGATGGGTATCGCCGAAGGCCGAGGCGTATTTCAGGCCGTATCCGGCGGCGCGATCGAAGCCAATGTGTGCGGCCCAGATGAGTGCGATGGGGCCTAGGGCCGGTGCTTGCGCGAAATAGGCGATGGCGGCGAGCAGGACGGGCGCGATGTAGGTGTGGAGCGCGTTGTATGCGATCGCGCCCACGCGCGGATTCAGCAGATAGGCTAGGAACGAGATGTCGGGCAGGAAGAATAGCGCCAGGTAGAGCCACCAGCTGGTGTGAGTGGTGGCGTAAGCGGCAGTGGCTGCGGTGAAGACGGCGAGACCTTCGAGTCGAAGGGTTGCGCGGACGCCTCCGAGGACGAAGCCGGTTGGGACGGGGGTGCTGGTTTTGGGCAACGATTCGGTTGCGGAGTGAGTTCGTGGATAGCTACTTGTCATAGCTATGATGGTTACACGGATTAGCCATCGTGTCAACTAGAATCTCGTTTGGGTCCTGCTTCGCTATGATGAAGCGAGCATGAATCGTCATTTGCTAGCCGCGATTTTGATGTGCACGGTGAGTCGTCAAATTGCGATCAGGCGTGATTATTGTTTCTTTGGGGAAGAAGATGAGTTCTCCGGGGCCGTAGTGGACGACGCCGGCACGTCTGGCCGGATCTTTGAAGTTTTCGACAAACAAAGCGACCACCCATAGTTTTTGATAATGTTCGGGGTCGCCCTTGAACTGGTAGGGAAATCTGAGGACCGGAAAGGAGCCCAGAGAACTCAAATCGAGCTTAGGTGGCGGCGGCAAATGCCTCCCGGATCGCCTGATCTTTCAATAGTTCTTCCAGCATTTGCGGGCTGCCGGGAGCATCCAAAAAGAAGTCTTCGAACTTCATTGGGAACTTCTTACGACTCGTCCCTTCATGCCAAGCCGACGTGTACGCTCTCAATGCGTGGGTGTAATCGTAGATGTCGTCGAAGGATTTGTGGCCGAAATTCTCAGCGACATCCTCCGGCACCATGATGTCGGATTCAGAGAGTTCGACCAAGTCCGGCGCTTCTGTTGCCTTGTAGATCGGGTACTTTCCAGATTCGAGAACGAAGGATTTCGCCAATGTCTGCGCATCCGATGAGAGTTGGTTTGCGGGGCCGTCTTCGCTCAGGATTGCTTCCACACCGCTAAGGGTTGTGAGCAGGTGGCTGGGTACTGGCCATACGGGAGCGCGTCGTAGTTGTCACCTGTGACCGGTCTGCCAAATCTCAACAGGTGCTCCCGGTCCGCCAAAAAAAAGAACTTCAATGCCTTATATTTTGTAAGTTCGGGAATATCTTTGCCGGCCAGATACAAGAGCGCTGCTTTCGTCTTCTGGAAATCGAAAGTGAATGTCAGCGGCATACTTGTTTACCTCTTATTGTGTACAGATTAACAATCATGTCTGTCATTATCAATATCTTACGAAGCTTCAACTTTCGTAAGCAGGGGGCGACTTGCGGCGCGGAAGGCGAATGCGTTGCGGGAGGCGCTCTTCTTCCAGTTCACGGCCGACGGCGTCGTGACGTGGATCGGCCACGTCGGCCAGACGTTCGCTCATGCCAAGGGTGAAGAGAATGGTGGCGTAGGTTCCGGCGGAGACGCCGGGGGATCCTTTTTCAACCTTATTTAGCGTCATGCGGCTTATGGATGCACGCTCCGACAGAATCGCTACCGGAATTCGCCGGCGGCGACGGGCGTCCCGAATGTCGTGGCCCAGTTTGCGTAGAGCGCGCATTACGGGTACGGGCAGCGGCAACGGTGATTTGTCGTCTTTCCTAATGTCCACTATAATATACCTTACGATTCTTATTGTATATTATGCTTTACGATAAGTCGATTGACTGCGGAATGGCGACGGATAAGTGAAATTCGCCATGATCTATTCGCACTCTGTTTTACGCGTATCTAGTTGTGATCAAGATTATTGTTCCCGTTGCGCTGTTGCTTTTCGTCTGGCTGTGGGCCGGACGGGGCGTTACGGAGCTGATTGATCGAATCCTGCGGGGTGGCGCGGTGCCGCTGGCCACCTCTGATATTGACTCTGACGGGGGAGGATTGCGGGTCGGCGAGATTCGGCTGACATTTGGAGGGCTCGACAACCTGCCATTTGGTGTGCGAGTGGCCTCATTGACTCCGGGGCGAGTGAACATCAGCAATGGGCCTCTCACCTTTCCTCTTGGACGGCGCACCAATGCGGTAGATCCGCGAGGACGGCCGGAGATTGAGTTCGTTCGCGATGACGGCGATGAGGTGTCGCTGATGGCAAGAACGAGCGTGTTGAGCTGGCCGACGCCGTTTGAGTTCAATATTCTTGGCCCTGCCTCACCGTCGTGGAAACGCTACGTCTACTACGAACTGGTTTGGAAGAAACAATCCGGCAATAGGCTGCGCATGTTCTGGCGGTATGAACAGCAATACTATTCGGAGGGCGGCTGGAAGGGGCCTTTCATGATGTGGATGTCTCATACGGGGCTTTTATCGGTGGAGATATTTCCGGATGAGATTGTAGAGAAATACATCGCCCGCATGAAGGGTTGGCCGCAGTCTGCGTATCGAATCGAGAGCCACGGGTCTGACATCTTCGCGGTGATCCATTGCGATGACGTGAAGGGCGAACAGCCGGGCGCGGGCAAGTCGTTCCAGGTGCAGGTGGACCGCAATTCGCGCGAAGTGATTAAAGAAATTGGCGGACAGTGAGAAAGGGTGATCGAAAGGACGCCCATTTTACGCCCATGTAATTGTGGGCGGGGTGTTACGTAGAGGGGGACAGCGTGGGCAGTCCCCGGCGGAGGAAGAACGGTATGACACGAAGAACTGGTTTGAAAACGTTGGCCGGCGCACTGGCGGCGAGCGCAACAATGATGGCAAAGGAGAATGAGTCGATGCACGATCTATTGGAAGCGAGCATGAAAGATAAGAAGGGCGTTATGGTCTACTTGAAGGGCCAGAGCATTGGCGGCATGGTGACCAAGATCGCCGGCGATATGGTGGAGTTGCGCAGCCGGGAATACAGCCGCATCATTGTTCGCATAGACGCCATTGATGCAGTGGCAATGAGTTAATTAGGAAGCGAGGAATCATCAAATGGGACTGAATGAACGACGGAAAGTAAAAGAACTGCAGGAAGTGACCCTGCCTGGCCGCGTGAAGGAGATCGAAGAGATCTGCGGCGTGGCGATCCCTTATGAAGTGGATTGGGAGAGCATCTCGGAAGATCCGGAAGCGATGAACTTCATGGACAACATCTCGTGCCACCGGTTGAACATGGCGCTGCGCGTGCTTTGCTCGGATGCGATGGGAAAAGATGCGGTCCGCGAGAGCCTGAAGCTGATCAAGCTGAAGAATGTGAAGGACGAGGCGTCGCGCAAGGTTGTTTATGGCAAGGGCGTGCTGGAGATGCATTGCAACTACGCGATCGGGCTCAGCGGCGGATTTAGCGACAACGAAATCCGGAAGGTGCTGGAAGACGGGTTATGAGACGGTGGGTTGCCGCCGGCGCACTGCTCTGCTTCATGACGCTGGGAACGGCATGGGCCCAGGACGGCGATGTGGCGGGACATTATTACCTGCAGGGCGTGCGCGAGGTGGGTTCGGAGCTGTTGCTGAAGCCGGATGGCAAGTTTCAGTTCATGCTCAGTTACGGCGCCGCAGATTACTGGGGTGGCGGGACTTGGGCGGTGAAAGATGAGTCGGTGATTCTGAACAGCTCCGCCGCCAAAGGGGCGGAGCCGTTCCGGCTGCTGAAGAGCTCCGCAGTGAAATCGGATGTGGTCCGGGTTCGCGTCCAGGGTCCGCGGGGGAACGGAGTGCCGAACCTTGACGTGGTTTTGATGACCAAATTGGGCGCGCTGACGAGACGGACCGATTCCGATGGTGTGGCGGAGTTCGAGGCGAACAAAGAGATTAAAGGCGTGGTGTTTCGCGTTGCGGTTTACGAGTTGGAGACGAAACCGATTGCTTTGAATTCCGCGCACGACGACTTCACTTTTGAGATCGATGGCCAATCCATCACGGAGATGCGGTTTGAAGGGGCGAAGTTCACTATTAAGGGCAACGCTTTGACGACGTTGCACTGGGGTGCGGAGCGGGAAATGAAGTTTGTGAAGGGCGGCGGGGAACGCTAGGAGCGCTTGGCGAGGTGCGCACTGGACCCCGGATGGGGCCGAATGCCATTCGGCCGCAGATTGCCAATCTGCCCCACATCGGGCAGAGCGGCAACGCGCACGGATTTGGCCAGGCCAACGGTGCGAAGCAGCCAGATGCCCATCCAGCTCATGTCGATTTCGTACCACGCCAGGCCGTGGCGGGCGGAGGTGGGGTGGGCGTGGTGGTTGTTGTGCCAGCCTTCTCCGAATGTAAGCAGGGCGACGAACCAGTTGTTGCGAGAATCATCGCGGGTTTCAAAACGGCGGCTGCCCCAGAAGTGGGTCAGCGAATTCACCATCCATGTGGCGTGCAGGCCGACCGTGACGCGGGCGAACAGGCCCCAAAGCAAGAACGGCAGGCCGCCGAAAATCCACAGCCCTAATGAAACGATGGCCAGCGGCACCCAGTGGTAATCGGAGAGCAAGCGCAGGTATTGGTCGGCAAAGATGTCGGGCGCATAGCGGGCGCTCTGTTCGGCGTCGCAGTGAGTTACGTCGCCAACAAGCATCCAGACGATGTGGCTCCACCACTTGCCGTCGCGCGGGGAGTGGGGGTCGCCGGCCTTGTCAGAATACTGGTGGTGGATGCGGTGCGTGGAAACCCATGAGAGCGGGCCGCCTTCGAGCGCCATGCTGCCGGCGGTGGCGAGAAAATATTCGAGCCAGCGTGGCGGCTTGTATGAGCGGTGGGTCAGCAGGCGGTGATAGCCCATACCTATTCCCATGCTGATGGAGATCCAATAGAGGACGAGCGCGGTGAGGAAGGCCGGCCAGGTGAAGAAGAAAAGCGCGGCGACGGCCCCGGTGTGGAAGACGGTGAACGCAATGACGGAGGTCCAGTTGATTCCATCGCGGCGAACTTCGGGAATTGCGTTCGTTGGCATGCCTAAGCTTCCAGTTTAGAACTGCCATGTGAACGCACGATGAACAGCAGGTGAATTTAAGTTAGCGGCGGGACAGGCGGTCGGCTGCTTTCGCCAGGGCGAGAAACTCAGCGGCGGAGGGGGAATTCGGCGCGTATTCGCGCATGGTGTAGCCGCTGGCTACGGCTTCGGCGACAATGACGCGCTGGCTGATGGGTGGCATGACCTTCTTGCCCATCCGCTCTTCCAGCGAAGATTGCAGGCTGCGGCCGAGGTTGGTGTTCATGCTGACTTTTGAGGGAACCAAGCGGACGCGCGGTTTCTTGGAGCGGCGCGCGGCACGGGCTTTCAGCGTCAACGCGATGGCCGACTTCAAGGGGAAAAGATCGAGGTGGGATGGGCCGCAGGGCAGCAGGACAAGATCGGCGACCATGGCCGCTTCATAGATAACGTCGGGCATGCCGGGCGGAGTGTCGATGATCACCATGTCGGCCGAGGCTGCGGCGGCTTTGGCATTGGCCTTCACTACGCCGGGTTGGCCGCCTTCGATTTTGAGCACGCATTGGGCGAGAAGTCCTTCGCCTTGTTCGGACCATTCGGCGATGCTGTGCTGCGGATCGGCATCCAGCACCACAACACTTCGTCCGAGGTATACAAATTCACCGGCGAGATTACCGGCGATGGTCGACTTTCCGATGCCGCCCTTGCGTCCCGCCACAGCGATGATGGCCATGGCTGCATTATAAGGCATGGCGCATCAATGCGGTAGAGTTTTTTTGCTATTTGTAAGTTTTGGGTAAATAGGGTGGCCGGGGAGGGTTATGGGCTTACACTTACAGGATGACCCTGCGCCGAATTCCGTTGCACCTTTTGTTGTTACTGATGGCCGCACCGGTGGCGAGAGTCACAGGCCAGCCGCCTGCTCCGCCGCCCGGTGGGGGTGGGCCACCTACGGGATGTCCTGGTGCCGTGGCGATTACTCGGCCTATTACCGATGTCTTTTCGGCAGCATATACAAGCATCGGCGGAATACGTGCCGGCGATGGATTTGGCGAGGCGGTGGCGGCGGGCGACTTTAATGGCGACGGTTACTCCGACGTGGCGGCGGGCGCGCACGGGGATTCGAAGGTCTACGTTTATTACGGTTCGGCGAGCGGCATCCCGGCTACGCCAAGCGTGACGCTTGCTGGCGAGGGAAGTGGCGGAGAGTTCGGGCGGAATTTGACGGCGGGCGATGTCAATGGAGACGGGTATCCGGATCTGATCGTTGGCGCGCATGGCTTCAATTCGCATCTGGGCAAGGTCTATATTTATTTGGGTGGGCCGGACGGCATTGCGGCCACGCCTTCGTTTACTCTGACGGGCGAAGTGGCGAACTCCGAGTTTGGGCGGGCGTTGGCGGTGGCCGATATTACTGGCGATGGCATTGGCGATTTGATCGTTGGGGCATCGGGGTTCAGCGGGGCGCTGGTGGATCAGGGGAAGGTGTACGTCTTTCAGGGTGGGACGATGGGAATGAACCCTGCACCGATCTATACTATGTTGGGCGAGCATGCCAACGACGAGTTCGGAAGATCGGCGAGCGCGGCGGATACGAATGGTGACGGATTTCTGGATCTGGTCGTGGGTGCGCCGGGGTCAACGCAGGCCGGGGCAACCAGTACGGTGCCGGGTTCGATGTATGTGTTCAATGGCTCAACGACGGGACTTTCGACGACGTCCTCTTTCAAGGTGACAGGCGAGATCGTGAGCAGTCACATGGGCGAGGCGCTGGCGGCCGTGGGGGACGTGAATGGCGACGGCTACGCCGATGTAGCCATCGGGGCGCGCGACTTTTCGTGCGGCGGCGGACCAGCGGGCAAGGTTTATGTCTATCTGGGTGGGCCGAACGGCTTTTCGACGGATCGCGTTTGGACCGCCGTGGGGAATGGCAAGGGCGGACTCGGGAGGGCGATGGCGGCGGCAGGCGATTTGAACGGCGATGGTTACGCGGATTTTCTGGCCGGCGCTCCTGGCGGCGGGCCGGACATTGGAGCAGTGTATGTTTTCTTTGGCGGGCCGGCGGGGTTTACTGGCGATCCGATTGTGATTCCGGCGGAAGCGGCTGGCGCGGGGTTCGGGTTTGGGATCTTTGCGGCTGGCGATACCAATGGCGATGGGGCGTTGGATATTGTTGCCGGGGCGCCCGGCAGTGCACCGGGCGATCTGGGCCGAGGGCGGGTTTATTACGGGATCCCAAAGGCTCAGTAATTGGGCGGGACGTTCACCCTGGCTAGCAACATTTACGTTACTTAAGATTCGATTTGAACAGACAATGGTAATGTTGCGATGGGGGGAACGTTATTATGCGAATTCCAAAAATTGCGATGGTTGCGATTGTGCTGGCAGCATCCGCCTTTGCCGCCGATCTTACGGGCGATTGGACTGCTCAGGTTGGCGGTCCGGATGGCAACGGAATGGCGATTACTTTTCACTTCAAGCAGGATGGCAGCAAGCTGACTGGGTCAATCGATGGGCCGCAAGGCGATCCGATGCCAATTAGCGAAGGCAAAGTGGACGGCGACAAGATCAGCTTCACGGTGAAGTTCGACCGCAGTGGCGGCGAAGGCATGAAGATTCAGCACAGCGGCAAATTGGAAGGCGAAGAGATCACGCTGAGCATCAAGATGGAAGGCGGCCCGGGTGGCGAAGGACCTGGTCCAGGCGGCCAAGGTTCTGGTGGTCCGATGAAGCTGAAGCGCGCAAAGTAAAAGTTACGGTCGATGTGATAGGATGGGCATCGCAATATAAGGAGCCATCCGCATGAAACCAATCGCTGTCTTATTCGCTGCCACAGCTATTTTCGCACAGACGCCGCCGGCGCAGCCCGCGCCTAACATGAATGCGCAGTACCGTCTGGGGCCCGATTCCATGCCCCAGGAAGGTGTACCGAAAGGTGAGATTCGCGGGCCGTTCACGCTGCCGAGCAAGATCTACGTGGGCACACAGCACACCTATTGGGTCTATGTGCCGGCACAATATGACCCGAAGATTCCTGCCAGCCTGATGATCTATAACGACGGTCAGGCTTTCATGCATGCCGAAGGCGACATCCGCGCCCAGAACGTGATGGATAACCTGATCTACCGGCGAGAGATTCCGGTGATGATCGGCGTGTTCATCAATCCGGGGCGCACGCCGGAGCAGCCGGAGCCGAATCCGAAGGAGTGGGGCGACCGTACCACCAACCGGCCTACGGAATACAATACGCCAGACGACAAGTACGCGCGAGTGATCACGGAAGAGCTGATGCCTGCGCTGAACAAGGACTACAACATTTCGAAGGACCCGGAGCAGCATGGAATCGGTGGATCGAGCTCCGGCGCGATCGCGGCGTTCATCGTGGCTTGGGAGCGGCCTAACGACTTCCGTAAGGTGCTGAGCAACGTCGGCAGTTTTGTGAACCTGCGCGGCGGGCATATTTTCCCAGAGCGCGTGTTGGAGAGTCCAAAGAAACCGATTCGCGTTTTTTTGTGCGATGGACGAAATGATAATCGTGGCCAGGGCCGCGGTGGCTCCGGGTATGACGAAAAGCGGGATTGGTTCTACCAGAACGTCCGCCTGATGAAAGCGTTGACGCAAAAGGGGTATGACGTGAACTACTCGTGGGGCGTCAACCTGCACGGGCAGAAGTTCGGCGGGGCGATCATGCCTGAAATGATGCGCTGGCTGTGGCGGGATGGCCCGGTTTCGACCGATCCGACCGACGTTGTGGAACGCGGATTCCGGCCGGCTGCCAAACGGGAATAGAAATGGGTGGAGAATTGGGTATTGCCATTTTCTGAAGAGTGTGCCATAATTCTGTTATGGCTAGCGTAGCAACAGTAATGGTGGATACATCTGGACGAATGGTAATCCCGTCCAAACTGCGCCAGGAATTGGGAATCGAGGGTGGCGGCGAGCTGGTGGTAGCTATGGAAAACGGCCGTATGCAGTTGTATTCAAAGGCTGCTGGACGTCAGGCTGCACGCCAGGCGGTGCGCAAGTTGGTGCCTGCCGGTACATCCTTGGCCGCCGAGCTTTCTGCGGAACGCCGGATCGAAGCCGAGCGCGAGGACCGCTGAGGCCGTGGCAGGCCCCACGGCAGTTTTGGACGCGTCGGCAGTTCTGGCCTGGCTGCAGGAAGAACCGGGTGCGGATGTTGTGGATGCGGTGATGGACGAAGCTGCCATTTCGGCCGTCAACGCCGCCGAAGTTCTGCACAAACTCATCAAGAAGGGCATGGCAAGCCCGGAGGCACAGCAGGTTTTCGACCAGTTATGTCTGCCCGTTCTCGACTTCACGGAGCGCATGTCGCGCGACGCGGCGAAACTGTCCCATCACACAGGATTATCGTTGGGCGACCGGGCATGCCTGGCTACTGGCATTGCATTGGGTGTTCCGGCTTTCACATCAGAACAGCTGTGGGGAAAACTGGACTCGGTTGGTGAGGTCCGCCTGATCCGCAACGCAGCGCCCGCCGGAATCTAATAGCGGTTAGACCTCCAAGTCGCATCCGACATGGAGGGAATTGCGACCGAACCTCCTTGGGGAAAGCTCTGAATGGCGAAGGCCGAGAAGAACAGATCATCGTAAATGGTGGCGTTGGGATAAGCGATGTCGAAAATTATCGTTCCCTTGCAGTCTTTCAATTCAGGGAATCTTTCGGCCAGGGAGAACAGATCCTGGGTGTCAGCGTCTTGCGCAGAAAATTGGTATCTTCCTATTAACAAAATGGTTCCGTCGGAAGCGACTGCAGTATAGTTTGCGATTGCGTAGGGCGTCTCCGAGAGCCAGAGCAGCGAAGTATTTGCGCCGCCTGTATTGTCGAAGGGGAGGCGGAAGCGGTCCTCCCGCTCTGGTGATTGCGGGATTGCGAGGGAAGTGCCTGTAGCTGCTTGCTGCACGGAGGCTGTAATACCAATCGTCGCGCCATCCGGACTAAACAGGAAGGCATAGCCGCGTTCGGCGGTGGAGCCCGGGCCGTTGGTACGAATCGAAATAGACCCATTGGCAGGTAATGTGCCGCGAACATAGCCATCGTTTGTTGGCGTCGCGACGCCAGTTACAGGGAGGACCCATGGCTGGGCGATGCGCGTATGCATCAGCAGTTCAAAGCGCGCTGGAGTGTTTTCCAGGTTCACTAAGGTGATAGAAGTGTGCCAGCCATCGCCATCCTGAATCAACGGAACGATGCGATCCGTCGGGCGTACCTCCACGGCAAGACAGGCGGTGCACATCAATAGAGAGACCAAGACTATTCTGACCATGGTGGCAGAGTAGCATTCGAAAGTTAGAATGGAATGAATTTCGCGCTACTGCCTGACGGCCATAATGTTGAAGTGGCGGTGACCGACTCCTGGGGCGTAGTCGAACTTTTCAATGCGGAAGCCGGCGTCGGTCAGCAGCTTTGTTACCTCAGTCTTGCTATAGATGAACACGTGCGCATCGACCACCTTGGCAGTGCGGTCAGGCATGGGCATGGCTGAGACCGTTTTGTAGTATTTGAATTCCCTGCCCCACTCTTTTTCATCTGGCGTTGAGAGGAAGAACACGCCTCCTGGCGCGAGTGCGGCGTGAATCTTTTGCAACGTGGGGACTGGATAGAAGTTGAAGTGCTCCAGCACTTCGGTCATCACGATGGTATCGAACTGTTCCTTCCACGGAATGGCATCGAGTTCGATGTTGCCTTTTCGAAACGTCAAGTTGCGAGGGGTTGAAAACGCCGGGCGCATATAATCGTTGAAGTCCAGGCAGAAGCCCGCCGCGGAGTATGTTTGCGCCGCGTAGCCAAGCAGCGTGCCATAGCCGCAACCGATGTCGAGCACGCGTTTCACTTTGCGGTTTGCGGCGTCTTCGCGAATCCACTCGGGAATATTTTTCCAGTACAGGGTCTCTTCCTTGCTGTAAGTGGTGGCGTAGTAACCTTTGACACCATCGGCCTTGGCGATTTCACTCTGCACTTGGGCGATGCGCGAATCAGACAGGACATCGGCCGCGAGGAACAGGAGAAAGTAGGGGAGCATGCTTGAGACTCTGCACGCAAGTTTAGCAAACGGTGATATAGTCTGACTGAAGAAAGCAACAATATGAAACCATTCCTGAAGACCTCGTTTGTTTTATTGATAGGATCGAGCGCCCTGCTGGTACACTTGTGGGCGCAGAATATGGGCCAGAAAGGGGACCCGCAAGTGGTGTGGGCGCCGAAGTCAGTGAAGATGACTGGCTGGGTTGCCCCGCACAAGCCGGTTTGGAAATTACCCGAGATTCTGGCCAGCCACAAGGGCCAGGCCAACTGGACCCTCAACGTTGTGAATGACGAGCATCTGCATGCCGACTACATCCAAATGGCCGCGGGCGGCAAGACGCCGCGCCGCATGCATCCGGATACGCGCGAATGGTGGGTAATTCAGGACGGCCAGATCCGGTTTACGATCGATGGGCAGCAGCCGTTTGTGGCATCGAAGGGCTATCTGGTGCAGGTTCCATATCGCAACTTCTATACGATGGAAACAGTGGGCGATAAGCCATCGCTGCGCTTTGAAGTGAACGTGGCGCATGCGAAAACGCTCTATCCGGCCGATGCGCCGATGCCGAAGCTTCCGGGCTTTGACTTCGTGAAGACCACGGTGGCGAGCCGCGGCATCTACGACCAGGGCAACCGGCCGTTTATCGATTTCAATGAGGTTGTTTCAGGCAAGGAAAAGCAGCGCCGCTTTATTGCCGACGACCGCGCGGTGTCGAATATTATCTTCGGCGACGCTGCCCAGCAGAAGCCAGTGGCCGATTCCGAAAAAGGACATTTCCATCCGGAATGCGCCGAATTCTGGTTTATTTTACTTGGCAAGATGGAGTACAAGCTGGAAGGCGCGGGAATGGTTTACGCCGATCAGGGCGATATTGTCTATGCACCGCGTATGCAGTGGCATCGGCCGCGTTTCAGCGGGACTGGCCCGGCGTGCCGCCTGGCGATGAACGGTTACCAGGACATCGCGCACATGTTCGAGGCGCATTAAATCTACGATTCGCGGGTCTCAAGCACGCGCTCAATGCGGCGGTCGGGGATGAGCCACATCATCGCCACGCAGGTATAGAGGCCGCTTGAGATCCAAGGATTCACGAAGGCCAGCGGAATGGCCAGAAGATAGACAAAAGGCGAGCTTTTGCCTTTCCAGTCGTTACCCAAGGCCTTGGCCAGCAGCGAACCTTTACCCTGCTGGGCGATGATGGTGCACTGCAAGATATAGTAGGCAACGCCAGCCATCAGAAGCACCACGCCGTACAAAGCTGTGGGGATCGGGGCTGCGTTGTTTTCGCCCATCCATCCGGCGCAAAACGGAAACAGAGAAAGCCAGAATAGTAGATTCAGATTGGCCCACAAGACGCCTGCGCTCACCTGCTTTGTGGATTGGAACAGGTGATGATGGTTGTTCCAGTAGATGCCCACGTAGAGGAAACTCAGGACGTAGCTAAGGAACACGGGGAACAGCGGCTTGAGTGCTGCCGCTCCAGATTCTTTTGGGACCTTGAGTTCCAGTACCATGATGGTGATGATGATGGCGAGCACACCGTCGCTGAAGGCTTCGAGGCGGTTTTTTTCCATACGGCGATGGTAGCGCAGAGTGCGTGCGGGCTGCCCGGGCGCGGGCCTAGGAAGGGGTGGAAAAGTAAATATCCCCCGGCAAAGCCGGGGGCCTTATTTGGTGAGCCGCTCAAAGCGGCTAGAAGGGGTCGCTAACGCGGCCCCTATTACTTGAGCCACCTCGACGGTGGCTTGGTCAGTATTCCAGCTTCAACTGTTCCAGTC
>CAIRSA010000229.1 GCA_903881085.1 uncultured Acidobacteriia bacterium | reverse complement strand
CGCCCGCCGCCGCGCTGCCGAAGAGCAGCGTCAACGCAGCCAGCAAGAGACCGCCCTGGCACTCCAAGCCGATGAAGCCGAAACCCGCCAGGATCTTGACGCCCCAATCACAGCCCTACAACAGGCTCAACCATTAAATCCGCAACTGGTTACGCAACGCCTGGAGCATCTGCAACGGATGCGCAACTTCAGGAAACTGCTCGCAGAAGCCAGGAAGGCGCAACAGACGGGCCATCTGGAACAAGCCGCAGCACTTTGGGCGGATGCTCAGAATTGCACTGAAAATCGCCAGGAGTGCGAGGCTTGGCTGAAGGAGATGAATCTACCTGGACCCCAACCCGCTGCCATTCTCGAACCTCCTCGGAGGCGACCGGCGCCCCAACATCTGGTACCCCCTCCCAGATTTGTTACGACTAATTGCTTCAGCTCGCCGATACGAATTGGCGTCGGAGCTTTGGCGATTGCGGCTTGCGTCAAACTCTATGATCTGACAAATACCGCTCCGCAACCGAGTCCGGCCACTTCATCTCCGCAAACGGAATCAGTGGCGGAAGTCCGTCCGAACCCGGGTGCCCAGACGTCAATTCCGGCTAAATTGAAAAAAGGAAATGAGCCACCCCGTTCGGCTCCAAAGCAGGAAGTCGTTCCAGTTGACTCGAAAACGGCAGTGCGAATGCCGCCAGCACAGCCCTTCGCACATTGTCAGAATCCCAAAGATGGCCAGATCAATATTTACATCCCGCCAGGCAAATTCGTGATGGGCTGCTCCGCTGGAGATGAAAAATGCGAAAAGACTGAGGACCAGCGCCACCAAGTCACATTGACAAAGGGCTTCTGGCTTGGCGAAACCGAGGTGACGCAGCAAGCTTACAAGAAGGTGATGGGCAAATCCCCGTCCAATTCAAATTCGCCAGATTTTCCAGTAGATTCAGTCTCATGGTTCGATGCATCGTCATACTGCGGGAAAATAGATACGCGTCTGCCCACGGAAGCTGAATGGGAGTTCGCAGCCCGCGCGGGGGAACAATCCGCGCGCTACGGAAACTTTGATGGGATTGCCTGGCTTAGCAGCAACAGTGGCTGGAAATCGCATGCAGTAAGAGGGAAGCTTTCCAACAAATGGGGTTTGTATGACATGCTTGGAAATGTAGCGGAATGGACGGCGGATTGGTGGACAGACAAGTATCCACCTGAAGTGGCAGTCAATCCAAGTGGCCCGGCCTCCGCGGTTCAGAGGACGTTGCGTGGCGGGTCATGGATCAGTTATCAGACGGACATCCGCCTTTCGTACCGTACAAAGGCTGTACCAGAGGTCCAAAGCATGAGCATCGGCTTCCGGTGTGGCGGGGAAAGCCTCCCCTAGAGTATTGCAACGGCTCATAGCAACATGAGCACTCTCGCCCCAGGCTACTCACAACTGGCCGCCCGGCTTAATTCTGAAAGTTGACACTTTGGTGCCGAAATCGCTATATTAATAGAGACCTACCGCATTGTGCGCCCATAGCTCAGCTGGATAGAGCGTTTGGCTACGAACCAAAAGGCCGGGTGTTCGAATCACTCTGGGCGCACCATCACAAAATCAAAACCACTTCCATCCCTGCAATACGGACTTCGAGTGTGTGTGTTCACAGCCACGCAGCAGGACGGGAAGTTCTGCCCCCCCAGCGGGAAGAAAATAACCTGTACAATATTGCCTCCTGAATTCGCCCTGAGGTGAGCATGTCGGTCCGGGATCTGCTCAACCACAACAATCCCGGCCCGATCACCGGCAACATTACTTCGCCGTTCTTCGGGCGCGCCAACCAGATAACCGGCGCACCCAACGGGGAGGGATTCCCGGAAGCCGCCAGCAATGGTCGTTTAGAACTGCAGATCCGGCTGACGTTCTAATTCGTCTTGCCCGTCAGCGTCGCGCCGAGCACCACCACATTGCGATTCTGCGGAAGGGTTACGCTGCTCACCGCCTTCGCCGGGTTCAGCGCGAACGAATAGCCGTAGGTATAGAACGGACGCCCGTCTGTGGTGCCGACACTGTTATTCCGGTACGCTGTGGAAGCACCTTTGGTCTCGCCTGTGTAGTTCTGCGGCGCATACCAATCGCTCAGGCTCTGCGTAAACGTAGTGCTGGTGCCATCCGTATACTTCACGATAAACGCTTGGCTCGCCTGATTGCCGTTGACGCCCGTTGCCAGCAGCTTCAACGCAGAATACTTGCCGGCCGGCAGCGTGATGGTCTTGCCGCTTACCGCATCGGGCACGCCCATCGGTCCGAGGGCGAACAGCGTATTATTCACAGTCTGCGATGCACCCAGCAGCGTGCCGGAATACGAACGCCCGAGCGCGTCCAATCCACCGTCAGTGAACGGCACCGAATCTACGGCACTGGCCGACACATTGTAGAAGGGACTCAGATCGACATTCGCAGTTGCAGCGGCGGTGGCAACGATGGTCAGATTCAAAGTGACGCTATGACTGAGCGCGCCCGAGGTAAGTGTGATGCTCACTTTCGATGCACCAGCCGCAGTGGTGGGTGCCGTGGCGAGGATCATCAGCAAAGCTCCAGGCACCGCGCTGTACGTAGCGGTTGCGCCCGTTGGCAGGCCCGTGGCCTTCGGTGTGATCGTTCCGCTGAAGCCATTCAGCGGAGTCAGCAAGATTGCAGTCGAGCCCTTCTGTCCGGCGACCACAGCGAGGCTGGGAGGTGAAAGAGTCAGCGAGAAGTCAGGCGGCGGGATGACGTTCAATGTGAGCGCAATCGCCGACGTCAAAGTGCCCGAAGTGCCGGTGATCGTGATTGGAGTGGCCTTGATCGCCGCTGTGCTCGCAGCAGCCAGAGTCATGGTGCGGTTGCCGCTGGAACCAATCGAACTGAATGAGGCGGTGACGCCGGCAGGCAGCCCCGCCGCGGCCAACGTTACCGCGCCGGTGAACCCGCCGATGGAGGTCACCGTGATGGGAACCGTCATCGAAGCTCCAGGCGTTACATTGGCAGCCGTGGCGCTGGAAGAGAGCTTGAATCCCGCCGTTGCGATCACGGTCAGCGCGACGGTTGCCGTGGCTGTGTAGTTAGTGGACGTACCCATGAAGGTGACCGTTGCCGGCCCTGTTGCGGCCGTACTCGTAGCAGTGAATGTTACTGTCTTTAGGAAGCTGGTCTTGCCGGCGCGGAACACCGCCGTCACGCCTGCCGGCAGGCCACTGACTGTCACATTCACTGTGCCGCTGAAGCCGGTCCCAGGGGTGAACGTAAGGCTGGTATCCGCACTGCTGCCCTGGGGCAGCGTCATTGAAGTTGGCGCCGCAGCAAGGGTAAAGCCGGGTGGTGGCGTTGTTACCGTAAGCCCGATGATAGCCTTTGCCGTGATGGAACCGGAGGTACCCGTAACAGTGATGCTGCTGGTGCCGGTAGCGGCCGTAGCAGTGGCGGTGAAGGTCAGCGTTGCGCCTGTGGTTGTCGAGGCATGGTTAAAGACAGCCGTCACTCCGGCCGGCAAGCCCGAAACCACCAGACTGACGGTGCCTGCAAACGTTCCGGTGGGGTTCACCGTAATATTTGTAGTATTCGATGCGCCCTGTGCCAACGACACGGTGGACGCGGAACTGGTGAGTGTAATGCCATTGCCTCCGTTCACGCTCAGTGTCAGAGGCGCGGTGGCATTGAGTGTTCCCGATGCGCCCTGTACAACCAGTGGATAGGTACCGGAGGCAACCGTGCTCAGTGTGGTCAGAGTCAGCGTGGTTGCCCCGGTTGTGGTGAGTGCGCTAAACGTACCGGTCACGCCCTGCGGCGCGCCGCTCAAACTGAACGTAGTGGCGCCGGTGAAACCGTTCTTCGCCGTCAGTTGAATGCTGGTAGTTACGGTTGAACCTGCGGTCGCCGTGACAGTGCCGGGCGTTGCCGCCAGTGAGAACGATGGCGCTGTCGAAGTGCCCGCCAGATCGTCAATCAACTTCTGGCCGCTGGGCGAGCCCCAACCCGTGGCCAAATCGAAGCCTGTGCCTGCGGTGAACCCCGTAGTGCCGGTGGTGATGTCGTGCATCTCAGTGGTGTATGAGCCACTCTTGCCGAGAGCGTAGATTGCCGGATTGATAAAGCCTGCCATCGGCTTGCCGGCAGCCGCTGCCTGCTGGTTCACCAATGCCAGGAAACCCGCCCAGAGTGGCGCTGCGGCGCTGGTGCCGCCCACTGAAACCGCCTGGCCGTTGTTCTGGATCAGGTACATTTGCACTGCCGCGGTCAGGGCTACGTCGGGAATGTTGCGCATTGTGGCCGAACCGCCAATGGCCATCATGTTTATGCCGGCCTGATAACTGGGAATCGCGTAAGTGGTGCTTACGCCTCCCCCGCTGCCGCTCCAGGCGCTCTCAGACGACCACGCGCCGCCTGCCCCGTTGGTCGACAAAGCCGTTCCGCCAACCACCGTGACGTTGGGGTTGTCTGAAGGCGGCATGATCCAGCCGTGATAAGCGCCGTTATCGCCTGAAGCTTGAAAGAACGATTGTCCCTGCGCTATGTACTGCTTGAAAATCTGTTCCGTGGTGGCATTGATGGGGCTGAACGCCCACGAAGAGCTCAGCTGCTTGGCCGTGTTGTCAGTCGCCATGCGGTTTAGAATGTTATTCCAATTCGTGCCCTCATAGACCACGATCTTTGCGCCGGGAGCCATGTAAGCGGCCATCATGATATCGAGTGTGACTTCAATGTTCGCGCTGCCGGCAGCGCCGCTGAAACCATCCACCAGCACCGTTTGTACGGTGGATGCCGTCAGTCCCGCCTGCTTGAAGTTGGCCGTCACGTCCGCTGCGTAGAAGCCATCCAGCTCAAAGAGCCCAACCGTCTGGCCCGTTCCGGTCACCGTTACACCAGGGGCGTAGGCGGTGCGGAAATCCTTGCCGATAAACAGCCCGCCGGGTCCCGAGCCTGTGGTGAACGGCATTGACGACGCCAGCGGCGTTGCCTGTATGTTCATTGGCTTTGGGAGTACGAAATTATCAAGTCCTGTAATGTCGAGGATGTTCACATCCGTATCGAGCCATGGATCGCCATCGGGCGCTATGAACTTCCCGCGCACCGGATGTTGATACGTTGAAATCGTGATGTGCAGCGCGCGCTCGATCGCCGGTACGGTGCCCGAAACATTCAGAATCATGCGGTTCGGATGCGTGCCTGATACAGCCAGACCATTGGCCTGGGCGAAGGCGATCAGCTTGTCATAATCTTCCTCCGACGGGCCGAAGCGTGCGGCGAACTCATCGGTCTGTAAGAACTGACGGAAATTCGGGCTGGCGGGATCGGCGACCTGTGCGTTGAATGTTTCCAATTCATCCTGATTGCGCAATGGCAACCCGATGGCAAGGTCCATGTTCGCGGTTCGCGAATGCTGCCCTAGACGCTTGGATTCATGGATCGCCTGCGGCACATGGCTGCGTAAAGCCTGCCTGGGGGCCGCATGAATAAGCCCTATTGAAATCCCTAACGCAAAAATGACTATAAGGATGCGCCCGATTCTCGATAAGAACATGAAAGAAGTTACTCCTCAGAAATGCACACAAAGAGTTCGGCCCGCAGGTGCTTGCGGCCGGACTCTTCTATGCCTATGTCCGCCTTATCGAGAATGAATTTGATTTTAGAGGAGGAAACGCACTTAGGCCATGGGGAAAGATCATCTACTACTGAACTACCAAAGGGAAGTTAAAACACAAGACCAATAAAAGCGAGAACAGAAGCAATGGCGCCAGCCATCACTCTTGTCTTCGTACCCTCCCCAAGGTATCCGCGAAGGATATGCAGGAATACAAGAATCACGGTTGCCACAATCGCTTCCACGACCAGCACCTTTATCGTGGCTGACTGCGCGATTCGAATCAACAGAAATAGTACAACAGTACCGCCTCCACCCAAAATCCACGGGCGCGCTACACGGCCGTCGATCAGGAAAGGAATCTGCACGGCAAACTGCATGGCGAAGGGAAAGTACAGACGCCGGTCGCCGCTCCAACAGAAAAGCGCCAGCCATAAAAAGCTGACGCTTAAAGCAGAAACGATCGACTGGCGAAACGAGCAGGCCGAGGCGACCAGGGTAAGCAAAGCCCACTCCCAACCGCCGAAATACGCGGCCACCGCGATTGCGAGCAAGCCGAAGAGAAAGCTCACGCTTTTATTTCTGGACCGTGATATAGACACCAGTGGGCGACGGCACACCATCGGCCATGGCAATCACTTCCAGGTCCCCATCGGAAACCGCGGTGGGAACTTTAATGGCGATCTGGTACAACCCGGCCGATCCAGGAGCCAGCGCTGCACCCACTACCTGCGCCTGCACGCCACCAACGGTAACGATCGGTGCATTCGTCAGATAAGCCGCATCGGTCACCTGCACACCTGCGGGAATGGCAGGCGTTGTCGCTCCGAAACCGGTGCCCCACAAGATCACCACATCGCCCGGCTTGGCAGGAGTAGTGCTTCCGGCAAAAAGCGTGGTAGGCCCAATGTAACTGTAATCCTGCCTGGTTGCCACCGCATATTTGTCGCCCCACAGGAAGAAGGCAGGCGAAGTTCCGAGCAGAATGGTATTGATGGGCGAACTGGCCACTCCATTCACGGTGACAACGACGCTGGCTGAGCCGATGCCGGCATCCGATGGCGCCAGAGCGTTGATCTGCGAATCGCTGATGTATTCGACGTAGGCGGATTTTCCGTTTACTGTGACACTGACTCCGTCCAGTTGCGTGGGCAATGCGCCTTTCACAAAATCGCCGCTGCCCCATGTGCGAGTGCTGTTGTAGGTGAGATTCGTTCCCCGTATGGTGAACCACGAACCAGATGCGATGCCAGGTTGATAACTGGCGCCATTGACCACTCCGCCAGGAGTGATGGCGGGCTTCAGCACCGGCGCAACGTAGGTAAGGGTGTAACTCTTGGTGTAGGAATGGTCGCCGGTCTGAAGGCCGTCATTATTGGCCGCGACACCGCCGACGTAGATGGTCACATTGCCCATGTCAGCGGTGGGCGGAACCCAGGTGAAGCTCCACTTGGCCGACCCTGTGGTGCCCGCCTGCAGGCCGGTCGTGGTCTGATCCACATAGAGAAGTGGATAAAACGAACTGGGGCATCCGGCGAGACTTTGATTGGTGAGGCTTTGGTTGATGCAGATCAGTTTTGTATTTTGATCCGTACCAGGAACGAATGTTCCGGCTTGGTTCTTCGTGTTCGTCGACTGGCGTGCAGTCAGTTGGAAGCCCCAACTCTTCATGGTTGTGGCTGGATCGGTCACTGTGACGGTGATTGTCTGTTTGACACCGGGCGTGTATGTCAGGCCGCCTGGAAACGTAACAGTCACGTTGCCCGTGCCTGCGGCGCCGCCGCCATGGCAGACCACACAGGTGGATTCGCCGGGAACTCCGTTGGTACCGGCATCCGGCCCGGCAGAGGTAGCGTTCATCGAAGCAGGCAAGGCAAACAGCAACAGCATTGACGGAACGAGCGCAATCATACTTGATTTGGTCATCAGGAATTCTTAATTGTACATGACGGACGGGGTCATGTAGTGGTTTCGATCAATCCTGCGCTACTGCTGTACCGTGATGTAAACTCCGGATGGCGACTGCACGCCGTCGGCCTGCGCGATCACTTCCAGGTCCCCATCAGGCAGCGCCGCCGGCAGGATGATCGCAATCTGGTACAAACCGGCCGCGCCAGGAGCCAGCGCCGCGCCCACAACCTGCGCCGAGAAGCCGCCCACGGTCACCGATGGCGCATTCGCCAGATAGGCCGCTCCGGAAACCTGCACGCCCGCCGGCACCGCCGGATTCGTGGCGCCGAAACCTGTACCCCAAAGAATTACCACATCGCCCGGCTTGGCAGGCGTGGTCGTGCCAGCGAACAAAGTCGTCGGCCCAATATAGCTGTAATCTCCACGCGTAGCCACCGCATACTTGCCACCCCACAGGAAGAACGCAGGCGATGAGCCAAGCACCTGGCTCGACATCGCCGTGCTGGCAACGCCATTCACAGTAACGACCACGCTCGCCACGCCGACTCCGGCATCTGTCGGCGCCTGGGCATTGATCTGCGTGTCGCTGATGTATTCAATGTAAGCGGGCTTGCCATTAACCGTCACACTCACACCATCCAGTTGCGTGGGCAAAGCGCCGTCCACAATCTCATCGGCACGCCAGGTGCGCGCACCCGTCTTGGAAAGATTGGTTCCATTGATGGTGATCCATGATCCGGCGCCGATGCCTGGTTGGTAGCTTGCGCCGTTTACCACGCCCGCCTGTGAGATCGCCGGCTTGGGCACTGCGGGTGTGGAGGTCAGCGTGTAACTCTTGGTATAGATGTGATCGCCACTTTCGCTCCCGTTATTGTTGGCCGCGTTGCCTGCCACATAAAGAACTACGTTCCCAACATCGGTTGCTGGCGGGGTCCAGGTGAAAGTGAATGAGCCAGACCCTGTCTTACCAACCTGTGTGCCGCGGCTGGTGTGCATGATGTAAACCAGCGGATAAGCGGTGGATGGACAGCCGGTGAATGACTCGTTCTTCAGTGTCGTATTCGCGCAAACCAATTGCGTATAACCATCGGCACCAACGGTGAAGCTGCCTGCCATTGCCTTCGTGCTTGTGCTGGTGCGCGCAGTGGCCTCAAAGCCCCATCGCCGCTGCGCGGAATCGGTGATGGTCACGGTGAGCGTTTGCTTCACTCCGGGCGTGTAGGTCAGACCGTTGGGGAAGCTGATGGTAACATTACCGCTGCCGCCGCCACCGCCATGGCAGGAGGTGCAACTGGCTTCTCCAGGAACGCCAGCCAGCGCGGCGCCAGGGCCTGATGCATTACCAAACATATGCGTTGGCATCAGGCAGAACAGTAGCGCTGAAAAAATAAAGATGGATTTGAGCATTGGAGATCGTTAAATCCTGTTGACGATCTCAAACCGCCCTCGGTTTCCATCAAATTAAGGGATACTACGCGAAGGTGTAATTGCGTCCCACCGCGCATCGCCTGTGTGCCGGTAGTCCTTGGGCAAGGTCTTCCAATCGGGACGGGTTGTGCCGTTCAAATCGTACACGACTTTCCCGCCCTTCAGCGTGACTTCGCAGGTCAGTTTCTGAGTGCCATCGAAACGTGCGCCATACATATCGGTGTACCCGAATTGGCCCTTTTCCAGTTTCAGCACCGCAACATCGGCGGGCGAACCAACCGAAAGATTGCCCAACTCTTCGTGCTTGATTTCGCGCGCCGGGTTCCAGGTGGAGCGTGCGAGCACATCGTCAACGGTCATGCCCATGGCGATGAACTTATCCATCACGTTCAGCATGTCTTTCATGCCGGCATTCATGCTACCCGAATGCAGATCGGTGGAGATGGAATCCGGGTAGAACTTTTCCTTCATTGCGGGCACGGCAATGCGCCAGGCGAAGCTGCCGCCGCCATGGCCAACGTCGAAGATCACGCCGCGTTTGCGGCCTTCAATCATACCCGGATTCACATGGCCCGTTGCATCCAACTCGTCGCGCAGGCCGGAATAGGCGTGCGTGTAGATGTCGCCAGGACGCAGCTTCTTCGTCAATAGTTCAGGCATAGGGCGCTCATTGCGATTGGAGCCGAAATCGACCATCACCGGAATATTCGCGATCGTGCCTGCCTTCACGGCGTTTTCGACAGGCGTCCATTCCGGGCCGGCATAATGCGCAGTCTTGATACCTACAATCACGTCTTTATGCTTCAGGGCCATCTCGGCGGCTGGCTTCGGGTCCATGTCGGCCAGATTGTTTTCGTACTTGCCGCCGCGCATGCCGTTGCCCACAATATTGAGGAAGACAAGAATGCGCGTCTTCGAGCGGTCAATGATGCGCTGCTTGTAGTCTTCGAAATTTCGCCAACCCGCGCAACCTGCATCAGCCACGGTGGTAACGCCGTTGCGAAACGTGAACCCGTCAGGCGGAAGGCTGAGGTCGCCCGCATACGAGCGCGCCTCGCCGGTATTGGTATAGAAGTGCACGTGAATGTCGATCAGCCCCGGCGACACGTACAGGCCGCGCACGTTCACTACTTTGAAAGCCTTCTTCGGATCGATGTGCGGCGCCACTTCGGCGATCTTGCCGTCGAGAATCGCCACGTCGCGAATAGCGCTGATTTTGTTTTTCGCGTCTACCACGTGTCCGCCCTGCAACAACAGGTCATATTGCCCCTGGGCGAAGGCGAGGGCACCGGCGGCGAAAAGAAGAAGATATTTCATGGGGTTAATAATCCTCTTCCATTTATTCACAATCGGGTGCGGCGTGCAATCACGACGTCGGGGTTTTGCTAACATGCAAGTGATTTGAAACCTTTTCCGGATTCCCGTTTTTCGCGCCGCGCATTCGGCGCAGGCCTGCTGGCAGCCCCGCTCGCACTGTCACAGAATCAGCCGCTCGGCACACTGCATCCTACGGTACAGGCGTTAGCTGACGCATCGCCGCTTGAGCTTTCCTATTTGAAGCCTTCGTTCCACGATCTTGCCGCATATCAACGCATCGCCCGAAAACAGTTGATCGACCTGCTGCACTACCGGCCAGCGGCCGTACCGCTCGACGCGAAGATTCTGCGGCAAGAACAACGTGATGGCTATACCCAGGAACACCTAACGTTTCAAACCACACAGCAGACGCGAGTGCCGGCAACCCTGCTGTTTCCCGCTGGCCGCACCAAACCAGCACCGGCGATGATCGTGCTGCACGACCATGGCGGCTTCTATGTATGGGGCCGCGAAAAGGTGATCGATACAGGTGCCGATCATCCCGTATTAGCCGACTTCAAAGCGAAGTATTACGGCGGACGGAATATCGGAGTAGAACTCGTACGCCAGGGTTACGTTGTCATCGTTATCGACATGTTCTATTGGGGCGAGCGCCGTTTTCAGGAAGACGCTGACCCGGCCGCGATGCGCGAACGCTCGTTAGAGATGACGGCAGCACAAGTCAAGACGGCCAACAGCCGCGCATCGCAGAATGAACCAACCACCGCGCGCGGCCTAATGACCGCCGGCGTCACGTGGCCCGGCGTTGTCTTCTGGGACGATATGCGGACCATCGATTATTTGGCCACGCGGCCGGAAGTGGACGCAAAGCGCATCGGCTGCATCGGGCTGTCGGTGGGCGGCTATCGCAGCTTCGTACTGGCAGCGCTCGACCCGCGAATCAAAGCCGCGGTGGATGTTTGCTGGATGGCCAGTTTCCGGCAGCAGTTGGACGAGCACCTGGCCCACTCAGTGGGCTTCTCATTCCTCATCCCCGGAATGTACCAGTACTTCGATCTGCCCGATCTGGCCGCACTGATTGCACCGCGCGCGTTATCGGTGCTTGGCGGATCGCAGGACAAACTGTTTCCCGTCACCGGCATGCGTGCCGCGTACGAAACAATTGCCAAATGCTATTCCAAAGCCCGCGTGCCCGGTAATCAAACATGCAACATGTACGATTCGCCGCACGAGTTCAATCTCGAAATGCAGCGCGATACGTGGGAGTGGCTGAGGCCGCGCCTACTTGCCCTTTAATTCTTCGGCAATTATCTTTTTGAACGCCGACGGTTCGAGCGAACCCTGATATTTCTTGCCATTGACGAATACTGTTGGCGTTGCCTCCACAAAAGCCTTCTCGCCATCGGCATAATCTTTGTCCACAAGCTTTTTAATCTGCGGCGAGTCCAGGTCAGCCTCAAACCGCTTCATATCCATTCCGGACTCCTTGGCCCACTTGAGGATATTGGGGCGCGTCAACTGCTTATAGTTGGCGTACATCCTGTCGTGCATCTCCCAGAACTTTCCCTGCGCGTTCGCGGCCAGTGCGGCAGCTGATGAGATGCGCGCGTTGGAGTGCATCTCCAGCGGGTATTGCTTGAACACGAGCCGCACGTCTTTGGGAAACGCCTTCAGGGTTTCATTCAAGTAGCCCACGGCTTGGGCGCAGTAGGGGCATTGGAAATCGGAGAACTCCACCAGCGTGATCTTCGCGTTCGCCGGACCTTTGAACGGCGAACCTTCAATAGGGATGGCAATCGGATCCAGCATGATGCGGTCGCGCTGTGCTGCTCGTTTGGCAAATTCGGAATTGGCCAGCGACTGCGCAATCGCCGCATCTGGTTTTCCAGAGATGGAAAGATTGATGGCAATCGACGCCAGCGCCTTCGACTGCGCGCAGGGCGGATCCTCCACGCGGCATTGGGCCACTTTCATACTGCAGCCGCAGGTGCATCCAAACTCGCGCATAGCCTTCAGCGCCTTCTGCTTCTGCGGCGGAGTGGCGGTCTTCCAATCGACGTTAGGAAGCGTAGTGCCGGTTTTCCACTCCTGGGCATGGACGAGGGTGGCGAAGAAAAGTAGAGACGCGATTTGACGCATATACTATTATGGACCGATTCTGCGCGGCGATCGAAATCGGCGTTCACGGCTTGTAATGAAGGTGAGAGAATCGATGCCCTTACAAACAACAAAGACGCGAATTGATCCGCAGCAGAAGGCATCCACTGAACGCGTGTTTTCCAAGCTTCGAAGGTCGACAATCGAGGCAGTGAACGAGGCTGGCAATCCGGCAGCGCTAAGCCGGTATGACAGCTTCCGTAAGTTACGCGAAGCGATGCAATCTTGTACCCGGCTGACGAACGCTGAATAGATCCTGCTCCAAGCTGCATCCGCGCCAAGCTGTTTAACTGGATAGCTATTTCTCTTCCGTCGAATTGTTACACCCAGCACGTTTCCATTGAACAGTCACCAGGCGGTCGGCAACTGGAAATCTGTTTGTCAAAGGAAGCGGGGAGTTGCGTTGAATTCGCTTGATCACAACCACCTCGTCCGACTCAATCAGCGCATACTCGCCCATCCGCAGCCCTACTCTATCGCTCTCTACTTTCCCGTGCCGCGTCGCTGCGGGAACCAGTTCCGCCAGCAACCGGTCGACTCTTTCCGCGCCTATCCAAAAGCGGGCATCGGAGAGAGAAGTCGCGACGCGATCACTGTGCATCGGCGTCTCGATTCGCATGGAGCAGACCTGATCGTGTGGTCCGTAAACCACCGTCATGCGCATATCCGGCTCTAAGAGGAAAATTTCCGATGAGGGCTGACCATAACGCTCTGCAAGCGAGGATCGTGTCTGGGCAAAGCAAAGCGGAAGAGCCAGCACACTCAATAACCGTAGGAACATACCAGGCCTCCTAACCACAATCGTACACCCCCCAACTAAGTTAGAATCGAATTACAGCCCAAATTCCTCTAATACGTATCCGACCAAAGCTGAAGGAGTCCGTGCGCGCATGGCCGAAAAGAAAAAAGTCAATTATTCCAACGCTCTAGCCGAAGCAAAGCAACTGATCTACGTCCACCGATACCGGCTTGCTCTGGGACTGGTTTTGATGCTGATCAGCCGCCTGCTCGGCCTTGTCCTGCCTGCGTCAACCAAATACGTAATCGACGAAGTGATCGGCAAACGCCACACCGATATGCTCGGCCGCGTTGCGCTAGCCGCCGCCGGTGCCACATTCCTACAGGCGGCAACATCGTTCGCCCTGTCGCAAATTCTGGGCGTTGCCGCGCAGCGCGCCATCACTGAAATGCGCAAGCGCATCCACAGTCACGTGGAGCGCCTGCCTATCCGATACTTCGATTCGATGAAAACCGGCCAGTTGATCTCGCGTGTGATGAACGACGCTGAAGGCATCCGCAACCTGGTAGGCAGCGGCCTGGTGCAATTAACGGGCAGCATCGTCACCGCGAGCTTTGCGCTCTGCGTCCTGTTCTACCTCAACTGGCAGATGACCACCATCACGCTGCTGGTGCTGGCGGGCTTTGGCGTAGGCCTCGCCGTTTCGTTCACAAGGCTGCGGCCGGTGTTCCGCGAACGCGGCGAGATCACATCGAACGTAACGGGCCGCCTCTCTGAATCGCTCAGCGGCATCCGTGTCGTGAAGGCGTACACTGCCGAGCGACGCGAGGAACTGGTGTTCGCCAAGGGCGCGCACAAGTTGTTCCGCAACGTGGCCAAGACCATGACCGGCGTCTCGTTCGTGATGGCTTTTTCGAATACCATCATCGGCGCCATCGGCATGGTCATCTTCTTCATCGGTGGGCGTAGCGTGCTCAACAACACCATGACGCTGGGCGACCTGTTCATGTATGTGGCCTTCACTGGCATGATGGCGATGCCGGTGATCGAACTCGCCTCGATCGGCACGCAAATCACCGAAGCCTTTGCCGGCCTCGACCGCATCAAGGAAATCATGGACATGAAGACCGAGGCCGATGAAGACGCGGGGAAGGCCGTGATCGGCAACATGAAGGGCGACGTGAGTTTCAACGGGATTTCGTTCGAGTACGAGAAAAACACCCCAGTTCTAAAGAACGTTTCGTTCCATGCCCCTGCTGGCACCACCACCGCGCTGGTTGGTTCCAGCGGCTCAGGCAAGAGCACGCTGATCAGTCTGGTGCTGAACTTCAATCAGCCGCAGTCGGGTACGATTGAAATAGATGGCCGCGATCTTGCCGGCCTGAAGCTGCATGATTACCGCTCACACCTGGGCGTGGTCTTCCAGGACAACTTCCTCTTCGATGGCACCATCGCCGAAAACATCGCATTCTCCCACCCAGGCGCATCGCGCGAGCAGGTGATTGCGGCAAGTCAGGTGGCTAATTGCCATGAGTTCATCGACCGTTTCGAAAAAGGCTACGACACCATCGTCGGCGAGCGAGGCGTAAAGCTTTCTGGCGGACAGCGCCAACGCGTCGCCATCGCCCGCGCGGTGCTGGCCGATCCTACGATTCTGATTTTGGACGAAGCCACATCGAGCCTCGACAGTGAAAGCGAAGCGCTGATCCAGGAAGGGCTGCAAAAACTGCGCACCGGGCGCACCGCGTTCGTGATCGCTCACCGCTTGTCAACCATCCGTAGCGCCGATCAGATTCTGGTTCTGGAACATGGGGAAATCGTGGAGCGCGGCACCCATTCTGAGCTGATGGCTCTTGGTGGCCGCTACAAAGAACTGCACGATCGCCAATACGCCTTCGAGCGCAATCAGTTCATCAATCCGGGCGAGGACTTCACGCCGGAACCGGTGAAGGTGGAAGTGGAGAAGAAAACCCGCGGCGGCGCAGTGACGGCTGTCTAAATGTGGGGCAGAGTGGCACCCTGCGGGCAAGTGGTACTCGCCCTTCCGCGGGCCGGCAGGCGATCCGCCTGTGCGAATACTAACTCAAAGAACAGCCGAACTGAAAAAGGAGTGGCATTGGATTGGTATCCTGCCCCACATTTCTAGTGGATCCGCGCGGCAAAATCACGCGCAATCGGATCTGCATCCTTCTCACTCAGCCCAACCACGCCCGCTACAAACGCCAACTTGGGGAACACAAAGATCTTGCGTTCCCCATCCATCCCCCAATACCCACCAAAGCTCGGAATCAATTTCGGGGCCTTCAACTTGCCTTTGAAGTCGAACATCAGCAGCGCGGCAGCCTCATTACCCGAAGTCTTCAGCAAGAACAGATCGTACTCCTGCTTTCCGTTTTTGTAATGGGCGATGTTGCCGCCGGGCAGATAGTCCTTGCCCAGCAGATGCTCCTCTTCCAGCTTCACGTCTCCTCGATTTGCCATGGGAAAGAAGCGGGTCAGGTCGGCCGGCTTGGCCGCCTTCTTAGCCGGTTCGGCAGCAGGCGCGGACTTCGGCGCGGAGTCGCATCCGGCCAGAACCATTACCAGAGAGGCGACAACAAAAGTTGGGAATTTCATTCACCCAACAGACTACACTAGTCCCAATGGACGAACAACATCGCCTGCAGCCCCGCTTGGAAGTGTTGGCCGCTGCATTGCTATTTTCGACGGGTGGCGCCGCAGTCAAACTGACGCAACTGAGTTCCTGGCAAGTGGCCGGATTTCGTTCCGGCATCGCCGCCATAGTGCTGTTATTGTTGCTACCGGAAACCAGGCGCGGGTGGAATCGTTGGACCTTTCTCGCCGGCCTGGCCTATGCGGCGACGCTCATTCTGTTTGTATCGGCCACCAAATTGACAACCGCCGCCAACGCTATATTCCTGCAGGGCGCGGCGCCGCTCTATGTTCTGCTTCTTGGGCCGCTGCTGCTGAAAGAACATCCGCGCCGCAGCGACATTCCGTTCATGGCCATCATCGCCCTCGGCCTGTCGCTCTTCTTTGCCGGCGACACCGCAAAGACCGCATCGGCGCCCAACCCTGCGCTGGGAAATCTTTTCGGCCTTGCGTCGGGAATCACCTGGGCGCTGGTGCTGATCGCCTTGCGCTCCATGTCGCGTGGTGGCAGCGCAACCGCGGGAATCACCACCGCCGCAGCCGGCAACGTGATTGCCTTCTCCATCTGCCTGCCACTTGCTCTGCCGGTGCTGCGCATCGCTCCAATAGATGCCGGCGCAATCGCATACCTGGGAATTTTTCAAGTGGCATTGGCCTATTTCTTCCTGAACCGCGGCCTGCGGCATGTGCCCGCGCTGGAAAGCTCAGGTCTGTTGCTGGCCGAACCGGCGCTCAATCCTGTGTGGGCGTGGATGCTGATGGGCGAGCGGCAATCCGTGCTCTCGATCGCCGGTGGGGCGTTGATCCTGGGAGCTTCAACCGCGAACCTGTGGTGGCGCACTCGCGCTCAGCGCACGTAACATTGGAACGGACCCCAGTAATAGGGCTTTGAATAAGGTGAAGTCAGCAGCGACAATCGAGCCTCGCGCAGCGCAGTGGCAGGCGCATCGCCCTTGGCAATGCCGCTATAGAGCTCATTCATCAGCAGCGCCGTTGATTCATCGGAAACATCCCACAAGCCTGCGATTACCGAGCGCGCACCAGCATGGAGAAATGCCCACGTCAGCCCAACCAGACCCTCGCCCGCGTAGACGCGCGCGCCTGAACTGCGGCAGGCAGAGATCGTCACCAGGTCGGCGCTGACAGGCACGGAGATCAAATCCCGGGCCAGCATCCGGTAGCCTTTTCCGGGCGATAGAATCAGCGCGGACTCAAGCGGTCTGGCCCGATTTTCTTCGGCATGCGCGGCAATGTGGATGATGGAGTAGTCGTCAGGTTTGAGTTCTCGCCAAACCTCGGGTCTGACGTCTTTGCCGGTGACTAATTTCGTTCCACGGGCGGAAAGTTGCTTGCTAGCCCCAGCCAATTCTTGCGCCGCAAATCTCAACCTTGGATATGCGGCCGTCGGCGAAAGCGCATCGCCGAAAAGCAAAGCGGGGCGGGGCCGCCCGCGAATGCTCTGCGGGGAGCGGAACAGACCGAAGGAAGGCGCAATGGCGGCGTCAACATCCGCAAGCCAATAGTGCGGCTTGCCAGCGCCATAAACCGGCAATGTGTCGAAGCTCAGCTGATGGAGCGGTCCATCAGGCACAATCATGACCGCGGCGTTTTTGGGCAGGTCCTCAGCGGCAGGCGCAATCAGCATCTCGTAAAGCTTGCGCCCTGCCTCGCTCTCATCGGTCATTGGATCGCGCATGGCGCCTTCGATGAAGCCTCGATACTGCTCCACGAGTGGAGTAATCGCATCCGATCCTGGAATCAGCAGGACACGTGTTTTGCTGGCTGACACTACCCACAAGTAGCCTTGCTTGGGGCTCAGCCAGTAGGAAAGCCAGGTCCGGCCCGACGAGCGGGCCTTTAGCTGAAAATCGGTAACCGGCCCCACTCGCTGCCGGTCCTCCGATTTCGAAAACGCTTCGGCCAACAATCGCGCCCTGCTGCTATCGGCCACCTTCAGTGCCTTGACCGGCTCCCCACGGGCGATCAGCAGATCGACGTAATCCTGATAGAACTGGATCAGGCGGGCAAGAAACATCATCCTGTAGTCATCTCCGGAAAGCAGCGACTGGCTGGCTTCAATCACACCAATTGCTTTCTCAAACGCTTTGTCGCCCTGCTCCCGATTGCCCTCGCCCGTCCAGGCCTTTCCAATATCGGCATACGCCGTCCAGATTGCATTCGTGTTTTGCGGATTGGAGCGAATCACGCGTTCGCACAGTTCGCGGGCGTCGGCGAAGTGGCCGCGCCCAATGGCGATCTCTGCTTCGGCGATGTTCAAAAAAACGAGTGACCGCGGCTCTGGACCCAATTCACGCGCTTCGGCAAGCGCTTTTTCCGCTTCCTCCCATTGCGAAACCGCGGCTAGCGCGAGGGTCAGGTTGCCGGCCCATCGTGCCGTGTCGGAAGAGTGGCCATATTTTCGCGCTAGCTGTAGGGCCTCGCGATAATAAGGCAGCGCTTTTTGAGGTTGTTGCACGTCGAGATAAAGGCTGCCCATTTCACCCACATTGTTCGCCTGTAGCACGCTGGGAGGAATCAACTTGGTGAGCGTCTGCCGGTAACTGAGCGCCCGTTCAAAGTCTCCCAGCCGCCCATAGCAAATGGCCAGATTGTTATCAACGGCGCGGAGCCCAAACCTGGCTCCTTCTTGATCGAATTTCGCATGAGCCACCTCAAACAGCGGAATGGCTTCGTCGTAGCGCGAACTCAGCATGCGTAACATGGCCTGCCCGTTTACCGCAGTCGCTTCGCGCGCAGTATCATGCTGCGCTGCCGCTATCTCGCGCGCCTGTTGAAACAGAGCCTCGGACTCGGCAAATTGTTGCTGACGGGCTAATTTTTGGGCTGTAATGCTGAGGAGTTCCGGCTGAAGATCGGTTCGGGTGAATCGCTGCGTAATATCCGCTGCCTGCGCCAGTAACTCGCCGGCCTTGTCATAGTTCTTGCCGGATGCAAGTATTTGTCGTGCTTTTAATACGCGGGAACGGACCTGGTATTCCACTGGCGTTCCAGCCTCGGACACGGAAAGCAGCTGTTAAGGAATGGGCTGGATTGCCCGCCTCAAGATCGGCCTCTGCTTCCAGCAATAGGAAGCGGAACTTCCATTCTTCGGGCAAGCCAGGGCTCTGGGCTTGATGGGCTGCCGACGCAGTTGCTGCGAAATCGCCGTTACGCAACTGCGTCAGCAGTTCTTTATATCGAATCTCGGGCGGCGTGACGTTGAAATGGCTGAGAAAAATAGCAGCGCCAGGAATCAGCAGCAGCGCCCCGGTCAGCCACTTGCGGACTAGGGGATCCACGATCCGTTCGGGTCGGATTCGCTAAAGGTTACATCGGCCCCGGTGTCGGAACCCATTGCCAGTCTGACCATCGTAACCCTGCGATTATTCTCTGTCATAATTACTTCGCCGAAGTGAATGCTGCCGAATCCTTTGAAGGATAGCACATTCCCATCGCGCCACTTCTTCTTATACCGGACGCGTTGCACGAAGGATAAATGCACACGCCCGCCGGAAAGCCTGGGCAACGGATCGCCAAACTTCGCCGGCCCACTCGGATTGGTGATGCTCGCCTGATACTTGTCGAAGAAGGCCTTGTTGGTCATGTAGGCATTCTCGAACGCCTCAAACGTCGGGAATTCGGCAAGATCGTTATCGAACTTCAGCTCGATGGGAGACCCTTCCAGCATCATGCCGGTGTCGCCGCCGAATACAATCTCTTTGGTCGCGATGGCCGGTTGCCCGGCTGGCGGATGTTCAGCCACCAGAGTGACCTTCAACTCTCCCGCTTCAAACACATGGGGTTTATTCAGCGCATAAACATCGGCGACGGAAGATGTCACGGTTGTGAGCTTGCTGCCATCTGCAAGATGTTCGCCCTCGCTGTGCGCCAAGGTGGCGCCCCAGCGGAAGACATCCTGAAACGATGACCCTCGCGACGTTGCCCGATGCTTGCCACCGGCAACGGAGAGCGAACTGGCGGGCGCACCAGGTATCGTCTGATGTGTCTCCTTTCCAGCGCGCTTGGTGATTCTACCACCAAAGGGCATGGCACTTCCATGAAAGATGAACCGCCGTTCTACAGGTTTGTTAGCCATATCGCTCCGCTTTGTTATTGGTTTAGACAACTTTGAATCGGAAAAGCCAGGACTGTCCGCCGGCCGCGGGCCTGATCTCCATGACATACTGTCCGGCTGAGAGATTCGACATCGGCAGAACCACTTTGAGGTTGCTGCCGGCCTTCGGAGCCTGCGCGTCGCCCTCGGCAACGCTGGTGCCGGCGCCTTCACTTCGAACTTCCCACTTCAACTCTCCAACCGCACCAGGCAAATCCGTCTCTAGAACAAGCACGGCCCCGGCCTCTTCCCTTGAAATCGTTCGGAATTCGCCTCGTGCTTCCGGCAAGAGCAGGAAACCTGTGACCGCTTGAGGCCGGAACTGCTGACGCAACTCTCTGGCCTGATAGGCGCTCAACGCGATAAACCAAATCAGCGCCAGACCAGCCACGGCACCCACCATCGGACGCCCCCACCAATCCTTCAGATTCTCTTTCCACCCCAACTGGCGCTGCCGCTGCGGGGCTATCGGATTGTCACGCAAGGCTTCCGATATTTGTGCCAGGTGACGCACGCTCTCGGCACATTCCAAACAGTTAAAATAATGTTCCTCGAATCGTTCCGATTCGTCCTCAGGCAATTCATTCAGAATATACCGTTCGGCTGCGTAAGAGGATTTTGCTTCTTCGTGGTCCACTTTTACTCCAAACTCCAACCAGAACTATAGTGACGAATCACCAGAATTCGTTGCAAACTTTCTTTTTGTCTGCGTGGAAACTTTCACTATTTGGCGCAGCCGGTTCTTTGCACGATGCAATAAAACCCTTAAGTACTCACGAGTTACACCGAACTCGCTACAGACCGAGTCCTTGTCCCGTTCCTCAAAAAACACAGCGTTCAATATCCCCTGGTCTTTCGACCCCAATTCAGCAATCATCATCCTGACTCGTAGGCTGGATTCTCTGGTAAGCAAAACCTGTTCAGCGGAAAACGCCGGGGTCTTGGGTTCCGGACTCATTTGGTCCCATTGAGAGGTCCGCATCTGACCGCGAAAGTGCTCCAGAACCACGTTGCTGCACACGGAAAACACATAGGCGCCGAATCGTTCCGGATGCTTTACCCCTTCGCCAGATCGCAAATTATTCAAAACACGAAGGAACACTTCCTGACGCAAGTCCTCTACCTCTTGCGAGGACCGTAGACTGCGCCGCAGTTTCACGGCAAGCAGGCCTGAGAAATAGCTGACAAAATGGGACTCGGTGGCGCCGTCACCATCCGACAGGCGCTTCACGTATTCCCCATCGAAGGATGAGAATTCCACGGGACTGTTGAACACTAGACTTCCGTAGAATACACGGCTTTACTTTGAGAAGCAACAAAAGGACCGTCGCCCTCTGTCCACCAAGATTATGTACTGCATTGTGTTACGCATCTGCATTGCCAGCCGGCCCGCTCACTTTTCTAAGTTTTCTTGAAACGTTTGTAATGACAACTGCACTATATTTCAAACCCCTTGGTAATCCTGTTCTCGGCCCACCACGGTGGGCCGTCCCAAGGGACAGATCGCTTCGCGGGGCGTGTCTTTCGGAGGACACCTATTGCATTTCGGCATTGGGTGAGGACGCACCGCGGGGCGAGGAAACCAACGGCAAGCGTGCTAAACTGCTAGTTTCCCACCCGATATGGCTTCTCCTCCGCAAAACAGAGTTCTTTTGCTAGGCATCACCGGTCACGACAAAGCAGGCTTGACCCATTCCCTGACGGCAATTCTGAGCGCCCATTCGGCGCGAATCCTCGATATTGGCCAGGCTGTCATCCACGATTCGCTCGCCCTCGGGATCCTGGTTGAGCTGACGGCGGAAATGGAATCCTCCGGCCTGGCTGGTCAACTATTGGAAAAAGCAGAAGAATTGGGGGTACATATCCGCTTCACTGAGATCTCAGGAGCCGACTACGATGGTTGGGTTAGTGCCCAATCCAAACGCCGCTACCTGCTGACTTTATTGGGAACCTGCATCTCCGCCGAACATCTGATGGTGGCCAGCGGCATTGCCGCCAGGCATGGGCTGAACATCGACAGCATTGACCGGCTTTCCGGCCGCACTCCCCTCGAAAATGAAGCTGGCACAGGCCGCGTTTGCATCGAATTGGCGGTTTCCGGTGAGCCAGGAGACGAGGAAAAGATCCGCGAAGAACTATTGCAGATGACGGCGTCTTACGATTTGGACGTTGCCTTCCAACAGGATAGCCTCTACCGTCGAACCCGCAGACTGGTTGCTTTCGATATGGACTCCACCTTGATCCAGGGAGAGGTGATTGACGAGTTGGCGAAACTTGCGGGCGTGGGCGAACAGGTCCAGGCCATCACCGAAGCAGCCATGCGCGGGGAACTCGACTTCCAGGCCAGTTTTCGCAAGCGAGTTTCGCTGCTGAAGGGACTGCCCGCCAGCGCACTGGACGAAGTGATCCTGCGTGTGCCGTTGATGGACGGAGCCGAAAGATTGGTCACCACCCTGCGCCGCCTGGGATACAAAACGGCCATCCTCTCCGGCGGTTTTACCTTCTTTGGGCGGACCCTGCAACAACGCCTCGGTATCGACTATTTGCATGCCAACGAATTGGCCATTGTCGACGGCATCGTGACCGGCGAAGTGATTCCGCCAATCGTCGATGGCGCGCGCAAGGCCGAGATGCTGAAGATGATCGCCGAAAAAGAGAACCTGACCATGGACCAGGTGATCGCGGTTGGAGATGGCGCCAACGATCTGCCGATGCTTAGCATGGCTGGGCTTGGCATTGCCTTCCGGGCGAAGCCTGTCGTGCGCCGCAGCGCCAAACAGGCTATCTCCAAATTGGGACTGGACGGAATCCTGTACTTACTCGGCGTCCGCGACCGCGACACATTGGGCTAGCGTGTGTTAAAAATTAGTATTCGCACATGCGAATCACCTTCGCCACCCACGGAAACGCAGTATTTTCAAGGGTGGGGCGGGCGATTCGCCTGCCCTGACTAACTTTAAACTCACCTCGCCCTCACACCTTCTTAGCTGCCTGGCGCACTACCGGATCGGCGAAAACGGCAGCGGCTGCAAAAACACATTACTAATATTCGAAACGATCTCCGCGTCACCATAACCCGGCATCGATTTCAGCTTCGCCCATTCCGGACTTCCGCCAAAGACCTTCCAGTTCTTCTCCCGCGTGGCCAGATCGTCATACGCCAGCATGTAAGTGAGATTCGGCATATTCGTACCCACAATCGTCTCGCCGAAAAACACCGGCAGCAGACCAGACTTGCGGAAGATGGCGATCTCCCCATCGGCGAACATCTTGATCTTCTTCCGCAGCGTCGTCGAACTGTTCGACTCATACGTGCGCAGCTCGAAGATTCGAGCAGCACGCTTCGGCTCCGCAGGCGGGATCTCTACCGAAGGCATAGCTTCGAATGCACGCAACAGGCTGCGCTCCATGCGCACATAGCTCAGTCCGGGCTGTGTATCGAAGGCCTGCAGCGCTTTTGCATATTCGCCATCGGCGGACATCTTCGCGGAAATTTCTTCCATCGCAGCCAGCGACGGATAGCTGATGAGGGCCAGCAGATAAGGCGTATCGGGCGCAATCGAGCTGGCGAAGAACCCCATCGCGCCGGCGCCGGCGCGCTGCGCGGCGGGCATCACTTTATTTCCCAGAAAGTCAGTGCAGCGGGCCCTCTGGTTATCGGCGCTATTGCGCAAACGTAGTTTGGTAAGTTGCAGAATCATGGGTTTGGATCCGGCGGCGGAGGCCGAAGCAGCGGCGAGTGCCGCGCCGCTGGCGGTGGTTACTAAAGTTCGGCGGGTCATATCAGTTACGACTTTAGCACTAAACAGCGGCTGGAATGCCTCCGAATCTGCGTTCGCGCGAACGGTACGAGGCAAGCGCTGCGGCCAGCTCCGCGCCATCGAAGTCAGGCCAGTGGCAAGCGGCGAAGTGGAATTCGGCATAGGCAATCTCCCACAGCAAATAGTCGCTCACTCGCTGCTCGCCGGAGGTGCGAATCAGCAGGTCCACATCGGGAGAATCCAGAAGCCTGGAAAGCTCCTGCCGGCTGAATACCTGCGCCTCGGCCATCGCCCGTGCCGCGGCAACAATCGCATCCCGTGAAGAATAATCCAGCGCGATGCGCAGATGCAACTTGCGCCCGGCCCGCGTTGTCTCTTCGGCGCTCTCAATCATGCGCACCAGCACTGGACTCAACCTGTCGCGCCTCCCAATGAAGCTGAGCCGCACTCCATTGCCGCGCAGTTTGTCCACTTCGTTGCGCAGATACCCGCGCAACAGCCTCATCAGCGCCTCCACCTCAGCGGCGGGCCTGCGCCAGTTGTCGGAGCTGAACGCATACAGCGTCAGCACATCGATGCCTTGCTCCCCGGCGGCCTCCACAACGCGCCGCACCGCGTCCGCTCCGGCACGATGGCCCGCCGTGCGCGGCAATCCCCGGCCTTGCGCCCAGCGGCCATTGCCGTCCATGATGATTGCAACATGAAAAGAACTTTGAATCATAAAGTGTTATCGCAAAAAAAATGCGCGCCTACTTCGGGCGCATCGCTTTAATCAGCGCCTCCATATGCTTCAGATATTTGTTCAGCTCATTGCGGCCCGCCGCCGTGAGCTTGTATTCCGATCTGGGCACTCGCCCGTCGAACGATTTGGTGCACGACACATAACCGGCGTCTTCCAATTTGCGTGCGTGGACGCTGATGTTGCCGTCGCTGGCATCGAGCAGGTTTTTCAGTTCCGTAAACGTGAGCGACTCATTCACCGCCAGCGCGCTGACGATGCCCAACCGCGTCCGCTCGTGAATCAACCGGTCCAGTTCCTGCGCCGACTTGGGCGCACCGCGCGGAGTGATCTTTTTCGGTCCCGATGCATCGAGTGCCATTGCCGCGCTGGATTTAGCCACCATACCTCCTTGCGATCAGCCAACCAAACACAATGTGCATTCCGCCGAAGCCGATGCCCAAACACAGATTGCCCCACGCCGGCGGAACCAGGAATGTAGCCGCGCCCCAGAACATGAAACAGAGCCCCATCACCGGCACAATGCGCACCGAAAACGCGCCGCCCGTAATGACGCCTGCGCCATACAGCAGCAGCCATGTGCCAGGCATCGCATCGGCCGCGCCATGCCGCAGCAGCACCCACGTCAGCAGCGCCCCCGCCAGCAATGGCGGAGCAAAGCTCAACGCAAATTTTTGCGAAGGGGCCGACACCAGCGAATGCTTGCCGGACCTCGCCTTGCGTACCATGGTCACTGCCCCGATGGTGAGCGCGAGTGCTGCCTCGCACATCCACGTCAGGAACCAGGCATCGAAAGTGGCCTGCCACGATGCAATCACCGCTGCCAACAGCGCGGAGACGCCCATCCACACGCCGCCCCAACCGGGTACGGCAGTAAATGCTCCGGCGCGCTCCATGGTCTGGCGGATAAACCGCAGATTGTCCATGGCGTGTTCGTGCATAGCGGCGGGTTGGCCCATGAATCCATCATGCCACGGCAATTTCAAAATTTCAAGAACTTTTCGTTATAAAGTGAAAAGGGCGAGTTGCTGCTCGCCTTCCCACTGTTCCGGATGGTAATCGTAGGGCCGGTGCGGCAGACGGTAGAGTTCCCGCGCCGACTTCATGCGCGCGGCAATTTTCTGCGCATAACCGTCGTCGAGAAACGCGTTGTTCGAAAATTTCGTACGGTAGCGCCCCGAAAGATGCGGAAAGTTTTCGTCGATCCACGGGAACATCATCGCCTGCGCCTCCTGCCGCAGGAATACGCCGCCTCCGCCGAAGTAGGAGGCTCCTGCATCTGCCGCGGAGCACGCCACGCGATCGATCTCAAACTCCGAATCATTGATAAACGGCAAAGCCGGCGCCATGAACACACCCGCGCTGAGCCCGGCGCGCACCAGCGCGCGGACAGCATTCACACGAAGCTCCGGCCGCGGAGCATAAGGCTCCATCTTTCGTGCCAGTTGCTCGTTGACAGTCGTGATCGTCATCGATATGTGCAGCACATTCGCACGAGCTATCGTTCGCAGAAGGTCGAGGTCGCGGGTCACCAGATCGGACTTTGTAGTGATCCCCAGCTTGCGCCCGCGCTCGCCGGCGAAAACGCGCAATATCGACCGCGTCACTTCGTAACGCCGCTCGGCCGGCTGGTAGGGGTCCGTGGTAGTTCCGATGGCGATCATCTCGCGCGCCGGAATCTTCGCCAACTCTTCGCGGAATGCAACCGGGTTCCAGCGCTTGGCAAAAATCTTCTCTTCGAAATCCCGCGGATCGCGCAGTTCCATGAACCCGTGCGTGTAACGGGCGTAGCAATACTTGCAGGCAAACTCGCAGCCACGGTACGGATTGATGGTGTGCTTGAAGGGCATGCGCGGGCTGTCGCACCTGGCAATGTAAGAGCGCGCGCCCAGATCGAAGTATTCCACCCGCCGCTTGGCTTCAAGCAGCGGGCTTTCCGCAGCCATCCTTGCAATTCCGATTAACACAGCAAACACAGTTTCGCATTTTCTTCGCCTTTTGTAAATGAGAGACCGAGCCAGATTAAGAGCAGGATTCAGTTCGATGCAGCGGCGTTTGCAAGGGTGGGGCGGGCGATTCGCCTGCCCTGACTAATTTCAAAGTCACCTCACCCAATTCTCCGGCAATTGCTCGTGCAACTGCCGGTTAAGAGGTTGAAAGGATCGTGTCGGTGCCGGAATATCCCCAGCGAAGGAGCTTTCCAGTGAAGCCAACAATCTTGCTAAGTATTCTGATGATGCAGACGTCCGCAGCCAGTGACGCACTGCGCATCAGCGGCCCGTTTACACACGAAAACCTTTCCATCTTCAGAACTCCTGACCTGGGGGAAATCAAATTGAGCCGAGTTTGTAGATCAAAGTTAGTTTTGTCCCCGGAAAAACGGTCTTCGTCTCATTCAGCTCTGCGAGCAGAAGTTCGATGGCGCGATTGTGCGCAGGTTGCGT
>CAIRSA010000228.1 GCA_903881085.1 uncultured Acidobacteriia bacterium | reverse complement strand
GCGGGCTGTCCCCAGGTTATCCCACCCGCGGCAGTTCAAACCCCTTCCGGCGCGGGCGAGACAGATACTTGTTGGCCTCGTCGTCGCCGGGGAAAATCTCCGCTTCCGGGTCCCACTTCAGCTTGCGGCCCAGGTCGCGGCAGATGTTCACCAGCTGGCAGGCCGTATTGGAGCGATGGCCGATTTCGACGTCGGCATTCGGCCGCTTGCGCGACTTGATGCAATCCCAGAAATTGTTGAAGTGGAAGCTGTCCTCGCCCGGGCCCTCCTTGGTGATTTCAGGCGCGCCCTTCTTCAACTCTGGATCCTCAGGAATGAAGTCGCCGCGCAGGATCTGCATCTTGCCCTTGGTGCCCACGAAGATGGCGCCCAGTTGCTGATGGTCTTTAATGATCTCCTGCTCCAGTACAACATCCGTTCCATTGGCGTAACGTAATGTCACTACGGACTTCGGCCCGGGGCCATCGGGGATGATTTCGACCGGCCCGGTGAGCGAGGTCCCCAGTGCGGCCTGCACCTGGTCGAGCGAGTGCGCACCCCAACCGGTGACGCCCCAGGAAAGACCGCCGCCGTCGTAGTCCCACCAGCGCGCCCAGCCGCGATGCAGTTCCGTGCGGTACGGGCGCAGTTCGGTTTGGTTGAGCCACTGGTCCCAATCGAGCCCTTCTGGAACCGGCTGCTCCGGCATCGGCGTCCAGCGTTCGGGTGCGATGAAGTTGCACACGATCACTTTTTTCACGTCGCCGATTTTGCCCGTCGCCACCAGGTTGTTGGCATAGATGTTGATCGGCATGGAGCGCTGTTGCGTGCCGGTCTGCAGCACGCGGTTGTAGTGCCGCACGGCTTTGATGAGCGTCTTGCCCTCGTCGATGGTGAGCGTCAACGGCTTTTCGCCGTAGACGTCCATGCCAGCCTGCAAGGCTTCCAGCATGATCAGGACACGGGAGTGCGTGTTGGTTTCGACGAACACTACGTCGAGCTTTTCCTTCTCGAACATGCGGCGGTAGTCGGTGTACTTGTTGACGTCGCCCTGGATGAGCTTGGCGGCTGCGTCGACGCGCGGCGCCCAGCAGTCGGCGATGGCGCGGACGCGGTGGGGGGAGAAGTCCTCGTGTTGGAGCAGCCAGGTGGCGCGGCCGCCTACGCCGACGAAGCCGATGTTGATACGGTCGTTTGCGCCCAGCACCGTGGAGGCTGCAACGTACGGGAAGGCCGTTACTACGGCGGAAGATTTTAGGAAGTCTCGTCTGTTCATTGTTGTCTCCTGGTTTGGGACAGGCGAATCGCCTGTCCTACCCTTTTCGGCTAGTTTTTTAGCGGACGAATTCGCAGGTTGCGCACGCGGATTTCCATGTTGGCGAAGTCCTTGCCGGCGTGCGCCTGCACCCCGATGCTACCCGGCCCGGGGAACGAACTCTCATGCACGTCCACGACCTTGCGGCCGTTCTGCTCAATGACAATGTGATCGCCACGCACGACGATGCGGACGCGGTTCCAGCCATCCTTGTTGACGCTGGACGCATCGGCATTCCTGGCGACAAACGCCTTGCCCATACAGTACAGCGAACCGGAAAAGACGTTGGGGTAGGCGGGCTCGTCCAGGATGTCCATCTGCATGCCGGTCTTCGCGCCTGACCAGCGAAACCAGATGCCGCTGTTGCCGGGCCAGCGCATGTGCCACTCGGCTTCCAGTTCAAAGTCAGTCCACTGCTGCTTGGTGAAAATGTCGCCGGACGCGCCGCCAGGACCCTGGCGACCGATAAGGACGCCGTGCTCCACTGACCAGGCAGCTTTACCCTCGGTCTGCCAGGCTTCGAGGCCGCTGCCCTTGAGCAACGACGTCCACTTCCCATCCGCACCGTTGGCGAGACCCGCGGCGAGGGCACAAATTATACTCATGTTTAGAATACGCATTGGAGATCCTTATCTCTCTTATTGGTACTCTATCATGAACACGAATGGATCTGACGAGTTGCGGTTGGAGGAAGCGGGTGTGCTGCGAGGGTGCCTGGGGCTCATCGATAATGAGCCCCAGGGCGATGCGACGTTAATACTCGATGCGCAGGTTGAACTGAATAATTCGGCTGAGGCCGCGCTGCGACGTGACAAGCCCGAAGCTACCACTGGTTGGATCAGTGCTGGGGCCACTGAAATTGGTGTGGTTGGTGGCGTTCAAGTCGTCCACCTGCAGACGCACCTTGAGCTTCTCTTTTACGTAGAAGTCGCGCTTCAGGTTGATGTCCCAATTGCGGATGCCGTCGGCGCGCAAACCGTCAATGGTTCGCGGGAAGACGCGCAGTTGATAGGCCGAAGCCTGGTTGGCGGAACGGCCTTCGAAGCCGTTGAACCCGGCAGGAATCGCGCCGCTGCCCTTGTAGGAAACGCTCGGATCGAACCAGTTGTGAATGTTCTGCGCATTCACCTTGTCGTGGTTGAGCAGATCGACGATCTTGTTGATATCGCCGTAGTAGAAAAGGTTGCCCCATTGCAGGGCTGGCCCGCTGTTGCGCTGGTAAATCACGCCGGTCGACCAACCACCGGCAATGGCCTTCAGGATTCCTTTGTTGGCGAACTTCTGGCCTTTGCCGAACGGCAGCTGATAGATGCCGGTCCACACGAAGCGGTGGGGCAGAGCGTTGTTATTGATCTCCCAACTCGGCTTGGCGTCAAAGGGATTGGCGTACCAATCCTGAACCGTGCTGTGCGTGTACGTATAGAGCACTGTGCTGGTGAAGCCCTTGGTGAAACGCTGTTCGAACTGCATTTGCAGATCGTGGTACTTCATTCCACCGTAAGCGTCCATCAATTCCACGCCGGGCCGCAAACCGTTCACTGTACCCAGCGTCGGATAAGCCTGCAGCAAGGTTGCCTTGCTGATGGTGGAGCCGGTGAAGCGGCCCTGCGTCAGCAGGTAGTTGTAGACGGCCGGACTGCTGCTGGCGAGCGAAGCGAAGTTCGAGATGTTGTACGGATTCGGCACGTTGGTGGTCATCTGGGCCTGCACATCGACGGCTCGCGTGTTGCCGCTGCCGTAGAACTGCGAGGGGATGTAGTTGATCGGCTGGTTAACCGGGATCTTCGCCCACGCGCCATTGTATGAGACCTCAAGTACTCGGCTGCTACCGATCTGGCGCTGAAGGCTGACGCGCCAACGCTGCTGCCGCGCCGGCACGAAGTTGCGCGGATACGCCGGATCATTGCTGCGTCCGGCAAAATACACGCTGGAGAGGCTGTTGCCGTACGGAGTGTCGAAGCGAGAGCCATCGGTGCGGACGGGGAACGGATCGCTCAGCGGAGTGCGGCTGGCGCTGAGGCCGGTTATTGCGCCAAAGTTAGTGAAATTCAGTCCGTTGTCATTCGTGATGGTGGTGGTGGTCGGCTGGCTGAAGCCCGCCTGACTCGGCCGCGAATTGTTGGAGTTGAACGTGTCCGAGTACATGCCGAAGCCGCCTCTTATAACTGTGCGCTTATCCAACTGGTAAACCACGCCGATTTTCGGCAGGTAGTTTTTGATACTGTCGGTCAGGCTGCGCGGTCCATCCTTTCCCATGTAGAAGCCGGTGCCCTGCACCTTGAAGGCGCTGGCAGCGAGTTCCGGAATCGGACTCTTGGCGTAGGCCGCTTCGACTGCGTCTGAGAAGGGATAGCGGTAGGTGTTGTTGAAGCCGCCCGCCCATCCGCGGTTGAAGCGCTCTGTCATCCCCTGCTCAAGTTCGAAACGGAAGCCCAGGCTGATGCGAAGCTTGTCGGTCACGCGCCAGTCGTCCTGAAACCACCCGCCGTGCCACGGCACGGACCAGTAGCCGCTGTCGTTGGTGTCTACTGCCATACCGGAAGGCACACCCATCATGAATGCGGCCCAGGCCAGACCGACGTTGGAGGCGGTGGTGTCGTTGTCAGCGGCGCGTGTAAAGGAGTTGGAAAACGAGAACAAGCCCGAGGTAAAGCCGGGGCCTGCCGTGGTTGTCCAATAACGGCGCTCGTCCCAACCCATGTTCAAGCTGTGCCGGTTGTAGACCTTGGTGAGCGCGGCGCGCAGCGTGCCGGTGGATCCGCGAATGCTGATTGCCGGAAAGTTGCCGGTGTTGACGCCGCCGCCGATGCTGTTAATGCCGCCGGAAATTCCGATCTGTGGCAGTTCGTGAATGGCGCCGGCTTTCGCGTCCATATAAGCGGGAAGCCCCACGTCGCTCGGTTTAAAGCTGGTCTGAAGGTCATTGACGTTGCCCTCATTGAAGCGCTGGAAGGCGCCGGTGATGTTAAGGATCGTGCTGCTGTTAATGGTCCACACTAAATCGCCGCTGCCGCCTTTGTTGATGCGCACCAGGCCGTCGGAGGAAAGACCCTTCATGGTGTCGTGCGTGAAGTCGTATTCGTCGGCTAGGCGGTGGTTCCAATACCACTTGCCGTAGACCTTGATGCGGTCGCTGAAGTTGTAGTCCACGCGGTTGAGCAGCGAATTGAACTTCTCATTCTTCGGCATATTGGTGTCGTAGAAGTTGTTGAGGCCTTCCGGCGAAACCACGCCGGGCACGTTGTTCGGGGCCGGGTACAATTTGGTGTAGAAGTTGTACATCGGGTTGAACACCGGGATGCCCTTATTGCCGGGGAACGGCATGCGCACTACGTGGCCATTCTGCAGGGATGCGGATCGCGGATCGTACACCTGATAGGAGGCTGCGTTGGGCAGCGACAGCAGGTCGGAAAAATCGCCCGTGCGCCACGCCATTTTCGGAACCGTGACGTTCACGGAACTGGTGGTTTCCGTCTTCGTCTGATAGATGCCGTTATAGCTGAAAAAGAAAAAGAGCTTGTCCCTGCCGCTGTAGAGCTTGGGAATGCTGATGGGGCCGCCGATGGTAGCGCCAAACTGGTTGGATCGGCCGGGGGTCTGCTCGGGAGTGCCCGCAGCGATCTTGCCGCTGGCGAGGCCGGAGACATACTGCAAGCGCGAAAAATGCTGCGTTGCGTTCCAGCGCTGTTGCCAGTGCTGATCGTAGAAGGTGCCGTGGTAACTGTTGGTGCCGGACTTCGTCATCACGTTGACCGTTGCACCGGAGGTGTGGCCGACGGACGCGTCAAAGTCCGTGGTCTGCATTTTGAATTCGACTACGGCGTCAGAGGGCGGGACAAAGCCGACGCGGCGGCCGGTGCCGGTGACCACTGCGCCGTCGATCGCGTATTCGTTCTGCCCCACGCCGCCCGCTGTGTTGAATGAGGAGGTGCCGCCGTTGTCGAACGGACGCCGGTATTCCGGCTGGCCGGTCCACTGCATGCCCGCCGCCAGACCCGTCAGCGTGAACGGGTTCATGTCTGAGAACGGCAGTTCCATGATCTGCTTTTTGTCGATCACGCGGCCGCCCGAAGCCGAGGTGGTTTCCAGCAACGGCATTTCGGCGGTAACGGAAACCGTTTCCGACCCGCTGCCAACCGTCAGCTCGACATTGATTTCCAGACGCGAACCGACCGAGACATCAACCGGGCCGCGAACGGTTTTTTTGAAGCCGGGCGCCTCGACGGCGACTCTATACTGACCGCCCTCCAGCAAGGGCGCCTCGTAGTATCCGGTTTCGTTTGTCTTGGTGCGATGGACCGAGTTGGTCCCCGTCTCAGTGATGGTAACCGGTGCGTTGGGCACCAGAGCGCCCTGCGGGTCGGTGATGCGGCCCAGAATGGTGCCTCGTGAATCCTGCGCACAAAGCAATGATGCGCCCGCGAATAGCAGGCAGAAAAGTGAAGCCGCGCGGTAACAAAACATGGATACCCCCTTGATCTTCCGAAGCATTGTTTCTGCAGGTCCAACACGTCCAGGACAGGCAATCGCCAGCACTGTTCGGCGTCATGTACACTTCAAGCGTGAGATCCGCCGATGGTGAGATAGTTGTCATCACCGGGCTGACCTTACGACTGAGCGTACGTGACTCCATCGTTTTCTGGAACATGTTGCGATAAGCAGATGGAAAAGTATATATCAGTAACGGTTTTATTTCCAGCCCCCATCAGCCCTTGTGTCTATTCGCGTCAGCCGTGAATGGAAGATGCTGGTTTTGGCCATTCAGGGCGCTTAGGCACCGCACAAAAATAACTTTGCAGCTACCCACGTGGCGCAGAGTCTTACTCCAATGTCACTTACATTGGCGGGTTCGTGGCGCCACACTCGTGAGTGCTGACACGACATTCGTGTCGAGACTTTTGGATTCGGGCTTTGCCGGCTATGTAAGCAGTCGTTTATCCTAGAAAAAGCTGTTGGACTGGGATTGATGCAGCGATCTTCTGCATTTGCATTCGATTGCGGATGAAGGCGGCGTAACCCATTGGGTGAGTGGTTCATTGGAG
>CAIRSA010000227.1 GCA_903881085.1 uncultured Acidobacteriia bacterium | reverse complement strand
TTTCGGCGAAAACGGCCGAAAAAAGGTGTCAGACCCCAAATGCGACGCGTCGTTCTAATCAATGTAAGCGACATTGGAGTGCCACTCTGCCCACAAGCACGGTGGCAGCAAACATGCTCGGACCACTTAGATCGCTATCGAATGAGGTCCACAAATGGGTGACAAGACTACAAGGCGCGTATTCATTGGGGCATCTGCCGCCATGCTCAGTGCTGCCCCCAGCGACACTATCAACATCGGCCTGATCGGCTGCGGCGCGCGCGGCAAAGGCGTCCACATTCCGGGTTTCCTCAAACTGCCGGGCACGCGCTTCACTGCGGTTTGTGACCTCAACACCAAGTACTTGGCCGAGGGCCGCGCGAAGGCCGGAGGCGAACGTGTCACCGCCTACACGGATTTCCGCAAGCTGCTTGAAGACAGGAACGTGGACGCGGTCATCATCGGCACCAACCAACAATGGCACGTTCTGCCTATGATCGCCGCCTGCCAGGCAGGCAAAGACGTCTACCTGGAAAAGCCGCTCGGCAACTCCATTGGCGAAGGCCCTTATGCGATCGCAGCATACAAGAAGTATGGGCGGGTGGTGCAGGTGGGCACGCAACAGCGCAGCCAGGAGCACTACCGGCAGGCGATGGAGATCGTCCGATCCGGCAAGCTTGGCGATATTTCAGAGGTAAAAGTCTGGGATTACGAAAACCTCTCGCCCGGCAGCGGTTCGCCTCCCGACTGTGCTCCGCCCGAAGAGCTCGACTGGGATTTTTACGTCGGTCCCTCTCCGTTCCGCAACTACAATCCAAACATGTACTACAAGTACGGCTACGATTGGTTCAAGATCGCGGGAGCCGGCCATCAGGTGGCGTGGGGAGTGCATCACTTCGATATCGTTCTCGCCGCCATGGGGGTCAACTCGCCGCAGAGCGTCTATGCCACCGGCGGCAACTTCGGTTTCCAGGACAATCATGACTATCCGAATACATTCTCAGCTACCTTGACCTTCGGACCAGGCCCAGTCGCGAAGAACGGTTTCCTCATGCAATACACAATGCGGGCGGCGGCGAAACGCGAGCAACGCTCGCATGGCAAGAGCTTTCACGGCACCGCCGCATCGCTATTTCTTGACCGCGCCGGCTACTCCATCGTGCCTGAACTGCGGCCCGGTGCGAAGGTGCCGCCTAGCGGGTTGTATGTGAATGCCGAGGAGTCCGTAGCCGCCAAGGACGACCACCTCTATCATTTCGAACTGTTCCTGAAGAACATCCGGGAACGCAAGATGCCCGAGGCGAACCCGGAGACGTGCCATTACGCCACGGCCGTTGGGCACCTGATGAACATCTCATGGGAGGTTGGCCGTTCGATTCATTGGGATGGCGCGCAGAACAGCGTCCTGAATGACAAGCAGGCCGATGCTCTGGTGATGCGGCACTATCGGGCACCTTGGAAATTGAAGGTTTGAAGTATTTGAAAATGGCAGGCAAAGAGAGCAGCCGGGGCGATTGCCAATCGCCCGCAGAATGCCATTCTGCCCTACGTCGCTACGGTAGGACCTGGACGCCGATGTGGCTGGGGAGGTCCTTGGCGCGATAGACGTGTTGCGTTGCCTTTTGGAAATCGGATTCCTTGGCGTTGTTGATGTCGCAGAATTTTTGCGGGTTGCGGTCGACGATGGGGAACCAGCTGCTTTGGATCTGCACCATTACTTTGTGGCCGGTGCGGAAGGTGTGGTAGACGTCGTTCATTGTGTAGGCAACCTTGGCGGGGACGCCGGGCTGGAAGGGCTCGGGCTTTTCGTAGCTGTTGCGGAACTTGCCGCGGAAGACTTCTCCGCGGAGCAGTTGCTGGTAGCCGCCGAGTTTGGGGCCATCCGCGGGGCCTTCCACATCGTCGGGATAGACGTCGATGATCTTCACGATCCAGTCGGAGTCGGTGCCGGTAGTTGATACTTGCAGCGTGGGTTTGATGGGGCCTACGATGGTGAGGTCTTGGGTGAGGACGTCGCTTTCGTAGACGAGCACGTCGGGGCGCGTGGCGGCGAAGCGCTGATCGGCGACCATGTGCTCCTTGGTCATGGCGTTCGAGATTTCGGTGATGTAGGGGACGGGCTTGTTGGGGTCGCTGATGTATTCATCGAATGCGCCGGCTTCGGTGGGCGCATTGAATGAGAGTTTGCCGTTGGCCTGCAAATACAGGTCGCGGGGCTTGGCGGATTTGGGCGGCCAGGCGTCATGCTTGCGCCAGACGTTGGTGCCGGTTTCAAAGACATAGGCTTCGGGGAGCTTGGGGTCGGGCTTCTCTTTCAAGTGGTGCTGGAAGAACGGCAGCTCGATTTTTTCGCGGTAGAATTCCGAGGTCTTGGCGTTGAACTTGACTGCGCCGAGCGAGGCGCCATCGGCGCGCGACCAGCCGCCGTGGACCCACGGGCCCATCACCAGAATGTTGTTGGCGTTGGGGCTGGAGCGTTCGGTGTTCTGATAGACCTGCAAGGCCCCGAAGAGGTTTTCCGTATCGAACCAGCCGCCGACGGTCATGACGGCGGGCTTGATGTTCTTGATGTGCGGGCGCAGGTTGCGCGCCTGCCAGAATTCGTCGTAGGTGCCGTGCTTCATCATCTCGCTCCAGAAGGCGATTTCGTTTTTGAATACCTTTTCATTAGCGTTGAAGAGGGGGCCGAGCTTGAGGAAGTAGGCATAGCCATCGGGCGTGCCGTGTTCGAAGGTGGCGCGGGATTTGGATATCGGCTCGGGGCGCGGCTTGCCGAAGGTGGCGAGGAAGTTGTAGGCGTGGGGCAGGTAGAGCGCGCCGTTGCGGTGGAAGTCGTCGCCGACGAACCAGTCGACGATGGGCGCCTGCGGAGAGGCGGCTTTGTGGGCGGGGTGCGCGTCAATCATGCCGGCGGCGGTGTAGAAGCCGGGGTAGGAGATGCCCCAGGTGCCGACGCGGCCGTTGTTGTTGGGCAGGTTTTTGACGAGCCAGTCGATGGTGTCGTAAGTGTCGGAACTTTCGTCGATGTCCTTGGGGCCGTTCTTCACGTCTTTGTGCGGCGTCATGTTGACGAACTCGCCTTCGCTCATCATTCGGCCGCGCACGTCCTGGTAGACGAAGATGAAACCGTCTTTGCCGAACAGGGGCGAGGGGCCGAGGTCGGTCTTGTACTTGTCCTCGCCGTAGGGCGCGACGCTGTAGGGCGTGCGGCTGAGCAGGATGGGATACTTCACGGATTGGTCCTTCGGCAGGTAGGCCGAAGTGAAGAGGCGTTTTCCGTCGCGCATGGGGATCTGGTATTCGTACTTTGTGTAATGCGCTTTGACGTAGTCGGCGCCTTGCGGGTAGGCGAGGGGCGCGAGGGCGATCAGGGTGATGAGACGCAGCATTTATATAGGGTACAACTGATTGGGGTAAGGGGCATATTGTACGGTTCCAGCGATAGACTATAACCTGTGACCCAAAGAACAATAGCAACACTTGCACTCAGTTTCGCTCTGGCCGCTGGAGCATTTGCACAGGCGCCTGCCGCGCCGCCCAAGACGCACTTGAAAGTTGGCGATACAGCTCCCAACTTTACGCTGCCTACGACAGACGGTAAGAAAGTGACGCTGGCTGATTTCCGCGGAAAAAAGAACGTGGTGCTGGCTTTTTATCCGGCGGCATTCACCGGCGGATGCACGAAAGAGATGACGGCCTATCAGTTGGGGCTCGATAAGTTTGAGACGGCCGATACGCAGGTGTTTGGAATCAGCACGGACAATTCACCTTCGCAGAAGCGGTTCGCGGAGGATTTGAAGGTGGTGTTCCCGATGCTGAGCGATTTTGCGAAGCGCGAAGTTTCGAAAGAGTATGGGGTGTTGATGCCGGAGCGCGGGATCGCCAACAGGGCGACTTTTGTGGTTGATATGAACGGGAAGATCCAGCACATTGAAGAGGGTTCGCAGGCGGTGGATATTTCGGGTGCGGCTACGGCTTGCAGCCGGTTGGCGCATAAGAAGTAGGGTTCGTGAGGGACGGGGGGGATCCTTCCGTCCCCTAGAAGAAAACGGAATTAGTTAGGGGGGCGAGTGCCACTCGCCCGCAGAATGCCATTCTGCCTACTTAAGGAAGTAGAATGTCGTGGGTTTCGTAGGTGTAGGAGAGTAGCTGAGCGTCTTCGCTGACGTGGCAGCGGACTACCACCTGGTAGGACTTGGGCCAGGTGTGGAGCTGATCCTCGAGCTTTTTCAATTCTGGGCCGGAGGTGAAAAAGGTGGCCGCGCCGTGCGTTCCGGCTGAGGTGAGGCCGCTGAAGACCACGATGCTTTTCGGTCCTCCGGCTGACGTGTCGTTGGGGAGCACGCTGAGCAGGCCGAAGACCTCCTGATATTCGCCGCGGGGGCCGCGCTTGGGCAGGTAGCTCTTCCCTTCCCTGGTTCCCTGGCCGAAGATGCCGATCTGCTGGGTGGCTTCGTCCCATCGGGTGGTCCAAGGCGTTTTTTCGAGCAGGACGGCGGCGGAGCGACTGTACCAGGGCGAGCCGAAGAGGATGGCGCTGCGGCGGCGCAGGGCAGTGAGCGGCGAACTGGTTTCCGGCAGGATGCGGAACTGGCCGTGCAGCGACTGCAGCGTGGATAGAATCTTGATCACACTTTCCACGTTTCCCATGGGGATCGACTTCTGAACGGGCTGCATTTCCAGTTTCGCGTATTTGGGCAGATTCCGATATCGAGCGAAGAGGGCGTACAACTCGTCGGGGGCCGGATAGTGTGGGGAGTTTTCGGGAGGCTTTCCGAGGTAGGGCGTGACCAGCAGGTGCAGGGGCGAGCCGATGCTGATGAAAACTTCATGGTCCTTGTTGATAAGCGGGGTCCAGGCACGGCGGAGGGCGGGTTCGATTCCGTCAGTTTGCAGGCGGAGGATGACGAACCAGACGGCGAGGGCGGTTAAGGCGACGCCGGCGAGGAAGTAGAGGATTGGGTTCCTGGGCTTTGGCGGAAGCGGGGCGGGGGCGGGTTTCGGCTCGGGATGGCCGGTTAGGAACCGAGGAGTGTAGGCGCCTTTGGGAAGCTCAATGCGAATGACGGCGTCGGGGTTTTCCGTGGTGTAGTATTTCTGCAAGCGGTGGCGGAGTTCGTAGGCGCGGGTGCGGACGGAGGAGTCTTCGAGCGGCGAGTAGTCCTTGTTGCGGCCGAGCGCTTTGACGCCGATCAAATATTCGGTGACATCGGCAGAGCGGCCAGCCATCTCCATTTCACAAACGTAGGCCAGAAAGGCGCGAAGTTGTTCCGAACGGGCGAAGGTTTCGCTGGCGAGAACCGCATCCATGGCAGCTTTTTTGTCCTGATGGGGGAGCGTGGGCGAATTGGCGCGTGTGTTCTCCAAGTCTTTATCCTACAACGTGTACGAGATGTTCGTAACGTTACAAGTCACGTTTTCTGGCTTTCATGGTTGCGGAGTTGGATTACAATCGCAACATAAGGGGTATTATGATGCGATCATTGCAGCTCGCCGCAGCTCTATTGCTGATTTCCGCCGTTCCGGCCATGGCGCAATCGGACCGGGGCACGATTACCGGCACCGTTAGCGATCAGACTGGCGCCGCCGTTCCTGGGGTCCAGGTGACATTGAAGCATATCGGAACGGGGGAATCGATTCCGATGACGACCAACGAGGTTGGCCAGTACAGCCGGCCCAACCTGGCACCTGGGGACTATCAGGTGGTTTTTGAGGCCCAGGGATTCAGGAAGGCGATCCGTTCGGGCATCAGTCTAAAAGTGACTGATGTTCTGCGTGTTGACGCGAAACTGGAACTTGGGGCGGTGGCGGACGCGATCGAAGTGACGGCCGAGGCGGCACGGATCCAGACGGATTCGCCCGAGGTGGGGACATCGCTATCAGGAAAATCGATGATCGAGCTGCCGTTGAGCTTCGGCTCCGGTGGACGGCATGCGGAGGATTTCGCGTTCAGCATCACCCCTGGCGTGACGGGCACGGGGCTCGTCAGCCACATCAATGGATCCACCGGATATTCCAAGGAGACGCTGGTGGATGGCGCGTCGGTGACGGTGAACCAATCGGGCGATCAGACCGCGGCTCTGGTCTCGCCGGAAGCATTGCAGGAAGTGAAGATTCAGACTTCCGGATTGTCGGCGGAGTTCGGGCGCACGCAGGGCGGCGTGTTCAACTTCGTGATGAAGTCAGGCACCAACCAGATTCACGGCAGCGCGTATTTCGGGCTGCGCAATGAGGCGCTGAATGCCAACACATTTGCGAACAACTTTCGCGGATCGCCGCGGGCGCTGGACCGCAAGCAGAATTACGCGGGGAGCTTCGGCGGCGCGGTGGTGATTCCGAAGCTGTACGACGGGCACAACAAGACCTTCTTTTACAGTTCGTATGAGCGGTACAAGGAACGCTCCTACGGTTTGGGGTCGCCGACCAAGAGCGAGCCGATTCCTGAGTTCTATCAGGGCGATTTGAGCCGGCTGCTGGGTCCGGTGACTTCCTCGAAAGACGCGTTGGGCAATAGCGTAGCGCAGGGGGCGATTTACGATCCGGCGACGTTCAGCCAGTTGGCGAATGGCCGCTATATTGGGCAGATGTTTCCAGGCAACAAGATTCCGGTGTCGCGCATCAGCGCGGTGTCGAAGAATCTCAACGCGATTGCGTCGGCGCATTATGTGCCGACGGTGCGCGATAGCAAGGGCGTGATTCCGCTGCAGAACAACGCGTCGTTTCCGACTTCGGGTGCGCCGGAGTGGGACCACTATCAGTATTCAACCAAGGCCGATCAGGTGGTGAATGCGAATCAGCGGCTATCGTTTTCCATGAACCATCATTATTCGCCGCGGTTCATTCTGGATTCGGGCGGCTTGTGGGATCCGACCGATGTGTATGGCGGGCCGCTGGCGAAGTCGCGGTTGCGCGGCGATACGGGGTCGATGGGACGCCTGGCCTATGACTGGACGATCACGCCGACGGTGCTGAACCACACTACGTTGAGCTTCAATCATCGCGGCAATCCGCAAAAGGTGATTATGAGCGACACCGATGGCGCGGCGTCGCTGGGCATCAAAGGGCTTTCATCGAAGGGCTATCCGCAGATTACCTGGGGCACGGGACCGATTGTTACGCTGGATAATCCGGGCTTCATTAAAGACAATTACCGGGCTGACCAAAGCTGGGGCCTTGCCGATACGGTTTCGTTTTCCAAGGGACGGCACTTCATAAAGATTGGCGGCGATTTCCGGCGTAATCTGCAGAATTACCAGAACAGCGCGAGCAGCACGTTTGTGTTCAACGCGCGGGCAACGTCGATTCCGAATGAGACGTTTTCCGGCAACACTACGGGGCATTCGTTCGCGAGCTATTTGCTGGGCATCGTGGATAGCGGGACGGTTGCAGACGCCAGTTCGCTGGGCGGACGGCGCAAGTATCTGGGCACGTTTATTCAGGACGATTTCAAAGTGAGTTTGCGACTGACGTTGAACATCGGGTTGCGGTGGGAGTTCCAACCTCCGCAGAACGAAGCGGCGGACAGGCAGTCGAGTTGGAATCCGAACAAGGTCGATCCGTTGAGCGGTTTGAAGGGCGCGTACGATTTCAATGGCAATTGCAGTGTGTGCAATGGCGGTTCGTACTTTGGCGTTCGGAAGTATACGGACTTCGGTCCGCGGTTTGGCTTTGCGTGGCAGGGTCCGGCGCGATTGGTGGTGCGTGGCGGTTACGGTATTTTGTATGAGGCCGATTCGTTCAATGTGTACAACGCGACGCCGCTGGGGCAGCAAACCAGCGCGCAGGCCAACAGCACTTACTCCTATGGCGCCGACGCGCTGCAGCCGTGGGCGGGCATCATGAATTGGGACAAGGGCATGGTTCCGAGCCGCTACACTCCGGCCGGCTACGATGTTTCGTGGGGCAATAAGAATCAGCCCGGCATGTTCGATCAGGGCTACGGACGCAATCCGTATGTTCAGCAGTGGACGTTCAACGTGCAGCGCGAGATTGCGAAACGCACTGTGATCGATATCGGATATCTGGGCAACAAAGGCACGCGGCTGAAGGTGGGCGAACTGCAGCGCATCAATCAACTGCCGGTGTCAGTGCTTTCGCAATTTGGCACGAAGTTGAACAACGTGATTCGCAATGCAGCCGATGCGCAGGCCAATGGCATTGCGTATCCGTATCCGGGTTTTGTGGGCACGGTGGCGGGCGCTCTGCGGCCTTATCCGCAGGTGCTGGGGACGAACACGGTGACGGTATATGGATCGCCGCTCGGCTTTTCCACGCACCACGCGCTGCAGGTTACGGTGAATCGCGAGATGAAGAAGGGCCTGATGGTTTATGGGAACTATGTATGGTCGAAGTCGATTTCGAACGTGGATAGTTCGCTGGTGGCGGACAACGCCAGCAGGCCGATCGATTACTACAATCTGAAGTTGGAGAAGTCGATTTCGGCTTACGATATTCCACATGCGTTGAAGCTGTTTGTGAGCTACGATCTGCCATTCGGCAAACAGGGATGGATGAAGCGCGTAATTGGCGGATGGTCGATCGCGGCGATTGCCAACTACTATAGCGGCACGCCGGTTGGTCCGTTCACTGCGCCGAGCGCGCTTTCGAGCGGCTGGAACGGGGCGGTCAACCGGCCGAATGTGGCGGCGGGCGAATTGACGAATTCGGCGTTCGATATAGCCGGGTTTGAACTTTCATCGGCAAAGTCGGCCGCGAATACATTCCTGAACAAAGCGGCGTTCAGTTCGCCGGCTGCGCTGACGTTGGGTTCGGGTGCGCGGTATTATTCACAGGTTCGCGACTTCGCCACGCTGAATGAAGATTTGAGCATTCAGAAGGTGGTGCAGATTACGGAGAAGCTGCGGTTCCGGTTGCGCGGAGAGTTTTTGAATGCGCTGAACCGGCATAATCTGGGCGGGGTGAGTACCAGCGTGAACAACGCGAACTTCGGGCAGGTGACCAGCGTTTCGGGGAATCGGAATGCGCAGGTGAGCGCGCGGTTCGATTTTTAGGGTCGGGCGAGGGGTCCGGATGGTGGGACGGACCGCTCTGTCCACGCGCTTCCGTTTGGGACATTGGCGGGGGATTGCTGTTTATTTTACGTTGACGGCCGATTGCCAATCCACCTTCGCCAAGGCTTCCACCTTCGCTAAAGCTTCCACCTTCGCTAAAGCTTCGGCGGACAAGTCGGCGGACAAGTCGGCGGACAGGTCGGCCGCAGAGCGCCACTCCAATGTCGCTTACATTGCGTTTATGAAGCGAGCTTCCGACTTGGTAAGCGGTTCATTGGGGCCTTGCGGTGGAGGGCAATTGGGGTCAGACAGCCCATTTTCGGCTGGAATGCGCCGAAAAAAGGTGTC
>CAIRSA010000226.1 GCA_903881085.1 uncultured Acidobacteriia bacterium | reverse complement strand
TTGAACATGCAGCGCGGAATGTGACGGTCTACAGCTTGTACGGCGTCTCGGGCAGTTACTATTTCGGCGCCGATAGCGCCAACGCCAACGACACAGGCTACGGCTACTCCAATCTCCTGCTAGGCAGTGTACAGGCTTATGGCGAGGACAACACCAGGTTCCTTAACCACGCCCGCTACAATCAGTTTGAATGGTACGCTCAGGATTCCTGGAAAGTGAACCGGCGTGTAACCGTTGACGCCGGCGTCCGTTTCCAGTTACCTCAGGCAATCAGATCGCTCGGCGCAACACTCGGGTTCTTCGATGGTTCGACGTACAGTTCCAGTAAGTCTGGCTCGCTGCTCTACCCGGCGGTCGTCAATGGGACCAGCGTAGCCATCAATCAGAAGAATGGCGCCACCTACCAGCTTGCGCGGGCGGGATTCTTCGATCCCGCGAGTTACGCCGCCAATGGCAGCCCCTATTCCGGCATGGTGCAATACAAGGAGCAGGCCTTCAACAATCCGGGTCTGGGAATCGGACCGCGTGTTGGCTTCGCCTGGGACGTGCTTGGTAACGGCAAAATGGCGCTGCGCGGCGGTTTCGGCATCTTCTTCGATCGCGCCTTCGGTGTAGACACCAACGCCGCCACCAGTGCGGGCGTTGGACCAATCCCGACGCCTCCCGCCTTCCAGGCGCCGGTCTATTACAACACCACGTTCACGCAATTGCTCAATGCGCAGGGCTTCCTGGGGCCAGCGACGGTGTTTTCCGGAACAAACTACAAGAATCCTTCGACCTACAACTGGAGCTTTGGCATTCAACGCAGCCTCGGCCAAGGCCTGATTCTTGACGTCGCCTACGTTGGCAACGTGGTGCACAACAAATTCGTTCAGGTGGATCGCAATGGCGTTGCCCCCTATACCGATTGGACACCCACCGGCGGCGCTAACCCCGCCTACCTTGACCCCACCAGCGGAGGAAAAGCATTCTACACCGCCAACCTGATGCGCCCCAAAGTTGGCTTCGGTGCGATCAATGATACCTGCAGTTGCGGCGAAGCTAATTACAACTCCTTGCAGACTCAGTTGAATCGCCGCATGGGCAAGCGCTTGCAGTTCGGCGCTAACTGGACATGGTCTAAGACCATGCTCTACTCGAGAGGTCCCTGGACACCCGACTATCTGAGTTACGCCGAGGTTGGCGGTTCCCGTCCGCAAGTGGTCAATATCAGTTACTCGTATAAGGTTCCCGATGGCAGCCGCATCTGGAAAAATAGCTTCACCAAGACAGTGCTCGACGGCTGGCGTTTCAACGGCATCACAAAGTTGATGTCCGGGAATCCCTTAACTGTGGCTTGTTCCGCTGTCAGCGCTCCAATTGGATATTGGACCGGCACGCCAACGGGAGGTATCCCGTTCCGTTGCCAGATGAGCGGAAACGGCCTTTTTCTCTCCCCCGGAAGTGCGATACCAGCTAATGCGCCGCAGGGACGCTACTATCCTCTCAACAGCGCGAACTTCGCGCTGCCACCGGCCACATCGCTCGGCATCGGAAACACCCCGCCAACCATGTTCTACGGGCCTGGGTTCGAAAACTTCGACTTCAGCCTGTTCAAAGAGATGAGGTTGGGAAAAGAATCCCGTGTTCTGGAGTTCCGTGCCGAGGCATTTAACGTCCTCAACCACTGGAACCCCGGAAACCCCAACACATCGCTCTCTTTGAATTACTCAAACGGAGCGAACACGAACGCCAACTTCGGCACGATCTCATCGACCACCGGCCAGGCCCGTCACATGGTCCTGGGTGTGAAGCTGCGATTCTGATAATGGAGAGATTGAAATGAATCAAGCAAACCCTCATATCACGCGCCGTTCGCTGGTTACTGCGGCGACCTTTCTGCCGGCCGCCGCAGTGCGCGGCTCTGCCGCCAATTCAGCTGTCACTGTCGGGCTGATCGGCTGTGGAGGCCGTGGCCCGCACGATGCCAAACTTCTGGTGAAGGATGTCCCAGGAGCTCGCCTCATCGCGCTGGCTGACCTGTTTCAGGATCGGATCGACCGCGCCCGTAAGAGCATACCGGTGGAGAACCCCAAGATGTACCTGTCCGGCCAGGAGTTGCTCGACAAGAGCGGCGTCGATGCCGTCATCATCGCCACCCCTGTTTACCTCCATCCGGAGCACTTTGAGCAGGCAGTGCGCGCCAAGAAGCACATCTACATCGAAAAGCCCGCCGGCGCGGATGTTGCTGGAGTCAAGCGGCTCATGGTTGCCGCCGATTCAGCCGACCGCAGCCTAAACATCACGTTCGGCTTCCAGCAGCGCTGCGGGGCGGGTTATCGCAAGGCCAAAGCGCTGTTCGATGCGGGTGGCATCGGGCAGATCGCCGCCGCCCATTCCTATTGGGTCAAGAACCAGGTGGGCAACATCAAGCAAGGTCCGCCCCCTAAGTCGGACATCGAGAAAGTCAAGCAGTGGCATGAATGGCGCGAATTGTTCGGCGATTACATCGTTGAAAATAACGTTCACGGCATCGATGTAATGAACTGGTTTCTCGGCGGGCATCCCGCCAAAGCGGTTGGCTCGGGTGGCCGCACGTTAATCAACTATGGCGACAATACGGACCATTCCTACGTCACGTTCGATTACGCCAACAACGTGCAGGGGCATCTTAACGGCACGATGATCGCGCCGCGGTTTTATCGCGATGTAAAGGAACAGTTTTTTGGCCAGACAGGCGTCATTGAGACGCATCGCGAATTCTGGAGGCATTACCGCGGCGCCAACGATATCGTGACCGAAAACGAGAAGCGGCCCGACATCACCTCAGACGCGCTCGAAGAGTTTATCCAGCGAATTAAAGACGGTAAACCGCAAAACACGGCACAAAGCGGCGCCGAAAGCACCCTTACCGCCATCATGGGCCGCATGGCGACCGACGCACGGCGCGAAGTGACCTGGGAAGAGATGCTGAAGTCCGCCTGAGAGCAAGTCTACGGAAGAACATGCGAATACCCATAGCACTAGCTGTTTTATCTTTCTCGGCCGCCTGGTTGACAGCAGCGGCCGACCTCCCGAACACGCTCTCCAGCAGGGAAAAGAGCGAGGGCTACATTCTTCTCTTCAATGGGAAGGATCTGACTGGATGGGATGGAGATCCACGATTGTGGTCCGTACGTGACGGAACGATTACCGGTTCCACCGAGGGCCAACAGATCAAACACAACACGTTTCTGATTTACAGGAGTGAGTACGGCAATTTCATAATGCAAGCCGATATCAAATTGCGCAACCATAACTCCGGCATTCAATTTCGCAGCAAACGTCAGCCGGAGTGGGTGGTAACCGGTTACCAGGCGGACGCTTCGGAAGTGGGGCCAGAGAAATCCGCCTGGGGCAATCTTTACGATGAGAAAGGCCGTGGCCGCGCCCTGATGCGCTCGCCGGATGAGGGCTGGCTGAAAGCCAAATCGATCGTCCGTCAAGGGGATTGGAACCACTACGAGATCGTAGCTGATGGGCGGCACCTGGTTTTACGATTGAATGGCACGGAGACCATAAATCAGGAAGTGGAGACGATCGCTCCCGGTGTGATCGCCATCCAATTGCACATGGGCGATCCAATGCAGGTGCAGGTCCGCGATCTCAAGCTGAAGGTTTTGAAGTAGCCGCATCACTCGGCGGTCGATCCCGTTTGGTCAAAATATTCGACCGAGCGTCCCAGCTTGGGACTCACCGTCGAGGCACTCCGCTTTGATCAACTTCCTTCGTTTCGGATCCATCGCGATGGCGTGTCCGTGGCGAATTCCTAAAATCATGCGGCGATTGGAGTCTTATAAGACACCCGGCAATGTCCGAGTCACCGGTAGGATTCGAAATCGAGCGGTGATGCAGATCCGAGTCGTGCAGGCTGGGCGCACGCTTGCGTCCGCGATTGAGGATCAGCAGATGAAGCCGCGCATCCCGGCGATGGTAACAATCTCTCACGGGCCGCCGTATTCAGGCAAATTCGGGAATTCGCCATGGACGGGATGAGTAAGCGAATTGATATATTGTTGGTGACAAATGCGGACATATTCTCTGTGGTGCATGATGCTATTCGCTTGCACCGCTTCCTGCACGGCCGCCGGCACCCCTCTGGCGCGATTTGAGTTGAAAGAATCCCTCGACCATCCGCTGTACTGGTGGCCCAAAACACTGCTGCGTTATCCGGTCGATTTTTCTGGGAAGCAGGTGAAGGCCTCCGACCTGCTGCTGATGCGTGACGGCGTGGCCGTGCCGCTGCAACTCTCGGGTGTCGAAACGGAGAACGGCTTCCTAAAGCGTGCGGTAGTGAATTTCATCTCAGAACTGCCAAGCGGCGGGCGCCTCGTGTTCGAGCTCACGCGAGGCACGCCCCCTGCCGCACCACCGCAGGTGAAGGAATCGCGCGAAGGCGCTGCAATTCTGCTCGATACCGGCGCGATGAAGGTGCGGCTGCCCTCTGCTCGCGCGATTGCGGGTGAAATCCCCGGGCCGCTTGCCGGCATCTCGCGAGGCGGCGCGTGGTTCGGCGGTTCACGCATCGTCAGCCCCAAGCGCAAAGCCTTGACCCTGGAAGTGAAGCGCGTGGAATCCGGTCCGCTGTTCATCGAATACCGGCTCCAATACCGGTTCGAGGGCAGCGCCACCTATGCGGCCACGGTGCGTGCGGTTGCCGGGTATGACCATCTGCAATTCTTCGAAGAGATGACCGGTTTCGAACGCGACGAAGGCGCGCGTATGGAGACGCACTGGAAGGGCTTCCAGCCAACGCACCGTCAGGCACCGAATCACCCGTATTTCCCGCGCCCGCCGGTGAATGGCAAGAATGGCCACGCGCGCTTCACCTATGAGCGGATCGACGAGAAATTCGTCAGTACGCAGCATGGCGTCTCTGGCGGCGGTAGTCCCGAGGGCGAAATGCCCTTCCGACTTGGCGTATACGAACCATGGGGCGCCTACGTCATTTTGAATGAAGCCAACTTCTGGGACGAGCGCACAGACGACGCCGTGGCGGTGTTCATCGATCACAACGAGTTGTGGGAGGATCATGACTATTCCATCTGGTCGGCATCGCCCGCGCTCCAGGTGCGGTACTTCTACAAAGACGGCGAGATGACGTGGCGCTGGCCGCTGCTGACAGGCACGCGCTCCACCGGCGTGGCGGCGTACGGCCACCAGAAAGACGTCGCAGAAACCGACCGCCTGGAGACCCGCCGCGGCGAGTTCTTCCCTTCGTCTTATGGCTTGTTTCTCCAACTTCGTTACGGTCTGCTGGATTTGAATGTAGTGAAGGACTGGGTGCTTGAGTATCCCGAGAGCGCCAAGCGTCCGCCAGTGCTTTTCCGCGATGGACAGATCAAGACGCTGGCGGAGTTTGGCCGGCAGGTGAACAACTCGGCGCTGATGAACGGCCTTTCGGTCTCCGGCGTGCGCCAGAACGCGGGCTACAATCCGGTGGCGTCGCGAACAATCTACGAGAACTGGGTGGACGCCTACAACCGCTTCTACCCTCAGATGACGGCGGCGCAGCGCAAGCGCATCACGGCGTGGTTTCTCATGATGGCCTACGTCGATGCGGGTGAAGAGATGATGCCAATGCGGCCGATGTTGAGCGGTCATCCGAATTTTCTGGCCGACATCAAAAACATCCCCGCGATGATGGCGCTTCTGTTTCCGGAGCATCCTAAAGCGCAGGAGTGGGCCGATGAGTTCGGCAAATTCGTAGAGATGAATACGCGCTATCACACACGTCCCACCGTGGCGAGTTGGGAGTCGAATGGCGGGCGGTGGACGGAGAATCTGGGGACGTACGTGTGGGCGTTTCTGCGCCCGTCCCTTCGCGGAAGTCTGATTTTGCAGGATCATCTGGACGGCAAGAACCGCTTCGCGCTGCCGCAAGTGGCGGCGATCGGCGACTGGGTGCTGAACGCGCTGTCGGCGCCGTTCAATGGGGAAGATCCGAAGTATTCGCTAGGGCCGGATGGGAAGTTGCCGCGTCATGCCTGGGGTCTCGTGACTCCGGAAGTAGCGCCGCGCCGGCTCCATCCGCCGCAAGGTGCGCATTCAGCGCGACGCATGCCTCCGCGCAGCATGTGGCTGCTTGGGAATACGTTGCGCAACTATACGCCGCTGCTGGCGGAGTATCTGATGTGGGCCGCCCGTTCCGGCGACGACGATTCTGAGTTCGCCAAAGAACTAGTGGACTCGTGGTCGATCCTGTATCCGGCGAAGGACAACCGGGGCACCAATCCGCACCTGGTGTCCTCGAAATTCACCGGCTATGGCATCACGCTGCGCGCGGGTGTGGATACTGCGAATGAGGTGTCGGTGCACCTGCAGCAGATCGACGAAGGTCCCAATTACCGCTGGGGCGTGGCCGGCGAAGGTGGATCCGGAGTGCTGTACTACTACGCCAACGGAAAATCCTACAGCCACAATGCGCGTGAGGACGTGGGAGACCGCGCCGCCCACGATACCGATTTCTGTAGCAACTTCGCGGTGTGGAAGGGCGGACAGTTCAAGAGCGTGGGGCGAAACGTGATGGAGCGCCCGCTCTACGATCTGAAGGCCGCGCAATTTGCGGAATTGACGCCGCGCGAAGGCGCTGGAGCTTACTCCTGGCCGGAGTATGTGGGGCGCAGTGTGATGCTGGTAGGCGCGGATTACTTTGTCACTTACGATCAGGTTTATAACGACGCCGTGGCACATCGCTTCTCGTGGTTCACGCAAGCAGGCGACGAGATGCCGTTCATCGCAATGGTGAAAGGAGGCGTGCGTGAGCGGCAGAAGCTGATGACGAAGGTGGAGACCGAAACCACGAAGGGCGTGTGGCACGATGGAATGGGCGACGCCATGGCTGTCATCAGCCACCGCCGTGACCTGAACGTGGAACCTGCTTCTTACGGTGCACAGGTGAGCGCGGGCGGCGGCACGGATTACATCTTCCGCAATCCCGCGGGCGTGGATTTCGATACGAACGGAGTAATCTTCCGCGGCACGGCGGGCGTGGTACGAAAACGCGCCGGCGGTGAGTGGGAAGTGGCGCTCTTCCGCGGCTCACGCATCGGCGCTGGTGGCGTGGAGATTGCAGTGGACGGCAAAGACCTCGGCCTGAGCGCAGTCTACCGCGACGCGGAGGATGTGCGCGGCGTCTACTTCGGACGCACGGGCGGGAAGCTCAAGCTCAATCAGGCAGGCAAGCGCTTTTTCGTGGATGGGGCGGCGGTGGCGATGGGCAAGGACGGCAGTGTGCAACTGCCCGCCGGACGCCACCAGTGGCAATGGACGGCAGGACTTCCAGTGCCGAACGCACCGCGCATTCTCCGCACGTCAAACATCTCTGGCGGCGCAGACGTGGTGGTGGAGAACGTGGCGGGCGCCACGCGGTCTCGTCTCGAGCTGAGCCGCAATGGGGGTAAGACCTGGAGCGCGGCGGCGAATCCACTACTCGGGCTTGAGAACGGTGCCAAGGTGCATGTGCGCGCAATTGCGATGAATGAGTCGCGGGAGAGTTCGCCGGGACCGGAGTATCCAGTCTATATCTCCGCCGAAAAGCCCGTAGCGCCGCAAGGACTGCGCTGGGTGCGCGGTGAAGTGTCATGGGGCGAAGTGCTCGGTGCGCACGAATACCGGCTCTACCGTCGCGTGCGTGGCGGATCGTTCCAGCAGGTCTATAGCGGTACGGTGACGGCGTTTACTGACCAGCGCGCGGGCATCCACGAGTATGCGGCAGCAGCGGTCAGCGGGAATGGCGAAAGCGCCAAAAGTCCGGTCGTTGACAGCGATCCGGCGAGTTGGGCGAATTGGGATCCGAAACCCGGCGAGCCGTTTCGCCGCCGCGTGGTGCACGCCACATCGCAGAGCAGCACCGGGATGGGGACGTACTATCCGAAATAATCGAAGGTACTCCGGTTCCCAGTTGGCGCCTGGGGAATCAATCACTCGGCGCGCTTGGCGTAACAATGTTACTCAGGAAATGGCGACGCCTTCGGCCGGCAAGCCTGTCCATGGCGAATTTAAAGAATCATGCGGCCAATGGCGTCTGGTACCACCCTCGACAGTGCCTCCTCTACCTGTACGCGTTGAAAGCAATTGCTGAGGTAGATCAGTCAACGCCCGGTTCTGGCAGGCGTCTCTCCAACCCGGCATACGTTCGATGACCGTTATTGTACGTTGGAATTCGAGGAGTTATATTCTCAGATCCGCGGTGGTACAGAATAGAGTTTGGTAGTGACCGCGGCACGTATGGGACAGTTTTGACCTCCGTCACCTCGAGTACTCGAAGATAGGCTTTCCATTGGTGGAACCGATACACCGGATCATGATCCGAACTGAGGTATTTGGGCAGATTTTGTCCGCGAAACTCCACAATTTGTCCTTCATGTGGCCGAGAATCGTCAGACAGGATGGATCGGTCTACCTGCTCAACAAACTCGAACCACAGAGTAGCCTGGGACATCCGGATTTATGTGAGTTTCTGATAGATTAGTGGCCAGCGCCGGCCCTGTGCGGGCAAAATAGAAAGGAATACGATGAAACGGTTTCTACAGCGCTCCCTTGCGATCATTCTATTCCTGGGACTGTCAGTCTTTACGGGAATAGCTGCAAAACAGTTTCGGCCCCTGCCTGGATTCCATGCCTTGTTCAACGGCAAGGATCTCACCGGCTGGCACGTCAATCCGATGAAGATCGGCCACGGAACCGGCGGGCATTGGATAGTGGAGGACGGAGCGGTTACCGGCGAGCAGGACCCTCCTGGAAGCGGAAATGGCGGTATTCTGCTCAGCGATCAAAAGTTCGGCGACTATGAGATCAGTTTGGAAACGAAGACCGATTGGGGCTTCGATTCCGGTCTGTTCCTTCGCAGCACCCAGGACGGAAAATGCTATCAAGTGATGATCGACTATCACGAGAAAGGAAACGTTGGTGAGATCTATCGCGAAGGCGTCGGGCTGGACGGAGCGACCAACCGCACCTTCCAACTGGATGGAATCTATAAGGATGCAGACAAAACTATCCTGAAGGATATTCGTGCCACGCGGGTGGAGAAGAACAACAAGGGCGCGGGGGGCGAACCGCTGATCGACCTGAACCGGTTCACCAAGCAAACCTGGAAGATCAATACCTGGAACACCATTCGCGCCCGCATCCAGGGCTCTCCGCCGCACATCACCACGTGGGTGAATGGGCGGCTGATGTCGGAATTCACTGCCGACACAAAATACTCCGACGTTCTGCTGAAGCGCGGCGCGATCGGGCTGCAGGTTCATGGCGGCAAAGGTTGCCCGAAGGGCTTGAAGGCACGATACCGCAACATCCAGATCAAAGAGCTTTGAGCTGCCAGCCCTTGCGGAAGGCCGGCTTGATCCATCGGTTGGCGTCCTTATTGTTGCTGAATTCCCTTTTCACCGGATCCCACAAAAGCTTGCCTTCGCAGCGTCCGGCGGCCGCGCCCAGCACCACCCACTTCGTGTACGGCCCGGCAATGGCGAATTGGGCGCACGCCGCTGCACCGCCTTTATAGGCAGGGACCCAATCGTGGCAATGGGCCACATGATTGTCCCCGCTGCCGGCTCCCGGCGAGCGGGGGAGATGAGCATTCGGAAGCTTGTAATTCGCCCACCGCGAGCCGGGAAGCAGGCCGACTCCTTCGCCGCAGCCACTGGTGCCCAAGCAACCCTTGGAGCCGGAGAAAATGCAGTAATATCCGCTGCCCCGCGGCACTTGAGCAGTGACTGGATGCGCTGGCCCAGCTTGCGGACCGCGCCCAGGGATCTTGCGCGCGTCCAGCGCTCGCATCCACGGCGCTATCGCTCCAGCACACAGTGAGCGTTTGCAACTGTCTGGTTTGATAGGATACAAAGACCCGACTATGAAGAAGCCGACCAGCGCCGGATGTTCCGGATTTCATCACATGAACCAGATGAGCAGGCGCGATGCCATGCGCATCGGCTTCTGTTCGGCTCTTGGCCTGGGCATGCCCGATTTGTTGCAGCACGAGGCGCGCGCTGCGGCGGTTCCGGGGATGTTCAAGGAGGGTAAGGCGAAGAGCGTCATCCACCTGCATTTGCCTGGCGGCATGTCGCAGCAGGAGTCGTGGGATCCGAAACCTGAAGCCCCTGGCGAATATCGCGGCGCGTTCGGCGTTGTGAAGACGAAGACCGGTGAAATCTTCAGCGAGAACTTCACTCGGCTGGCAAAGGTGGCGGACAAGATCACGGTCGTGCGATCTGTCGTCGGCAAGATTCCCGATCACGGCCTGGCGACGTATCATATGTTCACGGGCTACACTCCGACCACTGTGCTCGACTATCCGCAGATGGGTGCGATCGTTTCGCATCTCTTTGGTGCGCGCAAAGGGCTGCCGCCTTACGTCGCGGTGCCCAGCCTGCACGGCTTCGCGGGCAGTACGGGTTTCCTCAGCAGCAAATATGGCGCTTTCCAACTCAACGCGGATCCCGGTGGGAACGGCCCGTTCAAAGTCCGTGATTTCAGCATTCCAGCGGACGTGTCGATAGAGCAGTTTGAGAGACGCAGATCGGCGCGCGATATCGTGGAGAAGCACCTCCGCCGGCTCGAGGCGGATCCGGACAAGCTGAACACGATGGACGATTTCAACCGCAGCGCCTATTCGCTGCTCACCAGCGACGAGGCGCGCCGTGCTTTTTCGCTGGAGGGCGAAACCGACGCCATCCGCGAACTGTATGGCCGCGGCTACAAGCTGAAGCAAAACGCGCCTGCCGCCGTGGGCGAGCGATTGCTCTTAGCGCGCCGCCTGGTTGAGGCCGGCGTACGTTTCGTCACAGTGAATTACGGATCGTGGGATGCCCACGTGGGAATTAAAGATACCTGCAATGAGCATATGCCCGCGCTGGATCATGCGATCTCCGGCCTGGTCATGGACCTCGATCAACGCGGCATGCTCGACAGTACGCTGGTCATGGTCACAACAGAATTCGGGCGCACGCCGAAGGTGAACCAGAGCAATGGCCGCGACCATTGGGCTCGGGTGTTTTCCCTGATGCTGGCAGGTGGCGGCGTCAACCGCGGGCAGGTCTATGGCGCGTCCGACGCCACCGCCGCTGAGCCCTCGCGAGATGCCGTCCCGTTGGAGAACTTCCTCTGCACTGTCTATCGCCAGCTTGGAATCGACTCGACGGAAAAGTTGATGGCTCTCGGCACACGACCGGTTGAGATCGTGAGTGGCGGCAAAGTGGTCACGGGAATTGTTTCCTAACGTCATGCGATCTGTATTGTTCATTGCCTTTGCTGTGCAGGCCATCGCCGGACCGATGGTGCACCACATCGAGTTCGTCACCCCTCGAGCGGCTCAGCGCGGCACAACAGTGGACGTCATTCTCGAAGGGACATACATCAACGAAGCGCGCGAGGCGCTCTTTTACCGGCCCGGCATAAAGTGCCTGGAAGTAATGGCGCTGCCATCGTTGCCTGCGCCGCGAAGCACGATCCACAGCGGCTACGTGCAGGATAGAGTGCGCGCCCGCTTCGCCATCGCTGCGGACGCTCCACTGGGCCTTCATCCCTTCAAGCTGCGCACGAGTACTGAGTTGACTACGCTCAGCACCTTTTCCGTCACTGCTTTTCCGGTGGTGGACGAAGGCGAGCCGAAGCAGGGCGGGAATGACACGATTGAAACCGCAAAGCGCATTCCGCCAAACACCACCGTGCTCGGCCGCATGGACAGCGCGCAGATGGCCGATGTCGATGTATATCGCGTCAGTGGAAAGGCCGGCGAGCATCTCTCTGTGGAAGTGGACTCAGTCCGGCTCACGGAGAAGTTCTACGGCGGATCCGAATTCGACCTCATGGTCCGGCTGCTCGATGCCGCGGGCAGCGAACTGGCCGCCAATGACGATAGCGCGCTGCACCTTCAGGACCCCATCGTCTCTACGATTCTGCCGCGCGATGGCGACTACTTTGTCGAAATTAAACAACGGGTCTTTAACTCTGGAACGAACACCTACTACCTCGCCCACATTGGGACGAACCCTCGTCCGCTGGCCGTCTATCCTGCCGGTGGTCCGGCCGGCAAGCCGCTTCAAGCGACGCTCCTCGGCGATCCCGCGGGCAAAACGATCAAGACTATTTCCCTGCCCGCCGCGGAGGGAGACTTTGAATTGTTCGACGGAATGCCTTCGCCGCTGCCGATGCGCGTGAGCCGATATGACAACGTCCTGAAAGATCGCGAAAGTAAAGAGACGCCGGTTCAGACCTTGCCGGTTGCGCTCAACGGCATCATTGCCGAGCCGGGTGCGGTGGACCGCTTCCGGATTCCCGCAAAGAAGGGCGATCGTTGGCGCGTGCGCGTGTTTGCGCGCTCGCTCGGCTCACCGCTCGACCCGCGCATCGTGATCCGGCGTGCAGGCTCGGAAGCGATCGAGATCGAAGGCGACGACGCAGCGCTGGACGCACGCGGCTTCTACGCCATGTCGGCCCAAATCCAGCGCAAAGAGCAGATGGATCCTTCTCTCATCTGGGAACCGAAGGAAGACGGCGACTTCACGCTGGACATCGGCGACATGCGCGGCATGGGAGATGCGCTATCGGTGTATCGCATTGAGATCGAACCGGTGCGCGATGAAGTGAACACGTTCATCGCCGCAAAGGTGATCGACAGCGTCGAGTGTCCGCGCCTGACCAGCATCGCCATCCCGCGAGGCAACCGCTGGACTGTAAACATCAACATCGCCGAAGGGCAAGGGAATCGCTTCAAGGGCGAACTCGAACTCGTAGCCGGCGGATTGCCGAAGGGCGTGCGAATGATCGCGCCCCGCATCCCGCCCGGAGCAAAGCAAGTGCAGGCGCAGTTCATAGCCGATGCTGGCGCGCCGCCCCAGGCCACTTTGATCACGCTCGAAGTGCGCGCCGTGGACGGCACTCCGTTGGTCAGCCACGCGCAACAATCTTTTCCCTTCTTGAACCATTCTGGCGGGCACGCCTGGAACACCGTCGTGGTCGATCGCTACGCGCTGGCCGTCACCGAAGAAGCGCCTTTCGCTTTCGACCTAGTGCAGCCGGAGATTCCGATCTCGAAAAACGGCGAGCTGGCATTGAAAGTGAAAGTCACCCGCAAAGCCGGGTTCAATGAGCCGCTCGAATTTCAGTGCGACTGGGAACCGGCAGGAGTACAGTGTGAACCCACAGTCACAATCGTCGAAGGAAAATCCGAATCCGTGATGCACTTGAACGCCGGACCGAACGTAAAGCCAGGCGATTGGAAGCTCGCATTGACGGCTTCCACAACGGGCGGATCGTATTATCTTGGCGCGGGACGCATCCGGGCATCGACAAACTTCATCGATCTCAGAGTCTCCGATCCTTACGTCGAATTGAAGAATCATCCTTCGTCTGTTCGGCGGCGGGGGATGGCTCAGATTGTGTGGGAGGTCGAAAACAAGAAACCGTTCGAAGGCGAAGCCGAGGCGGTGCTGCTTGGTCTTCCAAAGGGTGTGACTGTGATGGGCAAGCCGAAATTGAAAGCCGGTGACAAGAACCTCGTATTCGAGATTGCGGCAACGGATGAAGCTCTGATGGGGCAATACAAAGAGCTGGTCTGTGAAATCGTGGTCAAGCAAAGCGGCCAGGAGATCCGCCAGCGGAGCGGCAAAGGGATTCTGCGCGTGGATCCTGCGCAAGGAGCAAAGTGACGATGCGCAGACTCAGCCTGAGCTTCCTGATAGCGGGACTTGTCATGTCCGCCGCGGATCCAGCCCCCTCAACACCCAGCTTCCGCCGCGATGTAATGCCCGTGTTTTTCCGCGCCGGCTGCAACCAGGGCTCCTGTCACGGGTCCGCGCGCGGCAAGGACGGTTTTATGTTGTCGCTCTTCGGCTATGACGCGAAGGGAGACTACTATCGAATCACGCAGGAGTACGTTGGCCGAAGAATCAACCTGGCGGCGCCTGAGCAGAGCCTGCTGCTGATGAAGGCCCAGGGAAAGGTGCCACATACGGGCGGCCGGTTGTTCACACAAGACACGATCTATTACCAAACCCTCTTGCGCTGGATCGAAGCGGGCGCACCCGATGACGAGCGTGCGGTGCCGATGCCCGTCGAAATCACCCTGTCGCCCGATCGCATGGTGTTTGAAGGCGGCAAAGGCGAACAGCAAATGAAGGTGATGGCGCGGTATTCCGATGGCTCAAAGCGCGATGTCACGGATTTTGCCTTGTTCAACGTGAACAACCCAAGCACGGCGAACATCGGCAAGACCGGCCTGGTGACTGCCGGCGCGAAGGGCGACACCTTTGTCTTTGCACGCTTCAACCGCTTCACCGTAGGCGCTGAAGTCATCGTGCTGCCAGCGGACAAAGACTACCGCTGGACGAATCCGCCGGCGCAGAACGGGTTCGACGAAATCGTGTACGACCGGTTGAAGAAACTGCGCCTGCTGCCCTCGGAACTTTGCGACGATGAGACCTTCCTGCGCCGCGCCACGCTCGACCTCACAGGCACTTTGCCAAGCGTGGAAGAGTATCGCGCATTCATGGCCGATAAGGGCGCCGATAAGCGTACGCGCCTCGTAGACCGTCTCATCGCGAGCGATGGATTCACTGACCTCTGGACGGATTTGTGGGCTGAAATGCTTCGCGTCAAAGGAGGCGGATATGCGCCCAGTGGCACCGATACCAAGGCCGCCGCGGCCTATTACGATTGGATCCACGAGCAGATGGCCAAGAACCGCCCACTGAATCAGTTCGTCGCCGATCAGATCACCGGCGTGGGCAGCAACATCACCAATGGTCCGGCGAATCTTTACACCATGCTCGTGCATGATCGGAAGTTCACGCCGAAGAATTTCGCCTCCGACTTTTCACAGCTCTTCCTCGGGGTGCGCATCCAATGCGCCGAATGCCACAACCATCCCTTCGACCGCTGGACGCAGGACGACTACTACAGCTGGGTCAGCTTCTTTACCGGGATTAAGCGCAAGCAAGGCGTGGAACCGCGCGAGTTCTACGTCTATAACGACATGTCGGCGGAGCCGGCCAAACACCTGGTGGACGAGCGCCCCATGCCCGCCACTGTGCTCGGCGGCGAAACCGCTGTGCCGAAAGGCAGCGATCCGCGCAAGGCGCTTGCAGCATGGCTGACTTCACCGCAGAACGAATTGTTCACGCGCAACCTGGCGAACCGCATCTGGGCGCATTTCATGGGACGAGGCCTGGTGGAACCGCTCGACGACATGCGCATCAGCAATCCTCCAACAAACAAAGCCCTGCTCGACGCGCTCGCGGCGCGACTGGCAAGCAACGGCTTCAATTTGCGGGCACTAGTCCGTGACATCTGCGCATCGCGCGTGTACCAGCTTTCGGCGCAGCCCAACGCCACCAACACCGGCGACAACCGCCAGTTTTCACGCGCGCAATTGCGCCGTCTACGCGCCGATGTGTTATTGGACGCGATTGTGAAAGCGACGGACGGAGAACGATCGTTCCAATATTTCCCCAAAGGCATCAAAGCGATTCAGCACTATCCGCGATCCAGCGGCGACACGACGCGTTCGACCAATGGCGATCACTTCCTTGAAACATTCGGGCGATCCGATCGCGCAACCGTATCGGCGAGCGACACCAAGATGGAGCCTACGCTTTCGCAAACCCTGCACTTTCTTGCCGGCGACACAGTGCAGGTTCAGATAGCCAAAGGAAAGGTTGTGCCAAATTTGCTTGCCTCCCGTCGTCCGCCGGAAGCAATTATTGAAGTACTCTATATTCGCGCGCTGTCGCGCAAGCCCGATGCCGAGGAACGCACGGCGATGCTCGAACTGGCAGGCAAGGATCCGGGCGACCGCAAAGTCTATGAGGATATCTTCTGGAGCCTCATCGACTCGACCGAGTTTCTGTTTAATCACTAGGCCGCCGCCATGCTCATGCGCCTCCTCTGTTCCTTCTCTCTACTCGCGGCATGTGCCTCCGCCGCCGAAGTCGTCACCTATGACGAGCACATCCGGCCCATCTTCCGCGAGCATTGCATGAAGTGCCACGGCGAAGACGAGCCCAAAGCCGGTTTGAACCTTTCCACCCACGACACAGTCCTGAAAGGCGGCAGCGCCGGCGCTGTGGTCGTAGCCGGACGCGCCAGTTCGAGCCTGTTGTTCAAGGCGATCACCGACGAGAACGAGGACAAGCGCATGCCGTTCAAGAATGCGCCGCTCGCGACGGCGAAGATCGAACTCATCCGCGAATGGATTCAATCCGGCCTTCGCGAGTCGGCCAAGAGTAGCTCACTCACTGTGGCGCGTGACATCGGATTCAAGCCAACCGTCACTGTCAAACCCGGTGGTCCGCCACCCATGCCGGAGAATCTCGCGCCATTCACGCCGCCCGAAACCAAACGAGCGCTTCCCGTCATCGCCATGGCGGCAAGTCCCTCCGCGCCGTTGCTGGCCGTGGCCGGGCATGAACATGTCCGCCTGATTGATTTGAACACACGCCAGCCGATCGGCGCGCTCGCGTTTCCCGAAGGGCAGCCGAACGTCATCCGGTTCAGCGGCGATGGCCGCGTCCTGATGGTGGCGGGAGGCAAGCCGGTGCAGTCGGGCAGCGTTGTTTTGTTCGATGTGCGCAGCGGGAAACGCCTCACGAAACTAGGCGACGAAACCGATGCCGTGCTCTCCGCCGATATCAGCCCCGATCAACGTCTCATCGCGTTCGGAGGATCCGGCAAGGTAGTCAAGGTCTACAACACCGCCGATGGCAAACTTCGCTACAAGCTCGCACGGCACACGGACTGGATTACAGCCCTGGCCTTCAGTCCCGATGGCAATGCGCTGGCCAGTGCGGATCGCGCCGGGGCCATTCAGTTGTGGGACGCAGCGAACGGCGGCATCCTGCTCACACTGGCCGAACACAAAGCCGCCGTTCGCACCCTCGCCTGGCGTGGCGACAGCCGGATGCTGGCCAGCGGCGGCGAGGACGGCGTACTCGTCTGGTGGGACGCGAGAGACGGTTGGCCGGCCATCGTCAAGAACAACGCCCATCCTCCCAGGCGGCCGGAGGGTGTTTACGGACCGATGCCCAATGGCGTCCTCGCCGCCGTCTTCGGCCCCGCAGGAGAGCTCCTCACCACAGGGCGCGACCGCCAGGTCCGCCTCTGGGCGGCCGATGGCGGCGCTCAGCAATCCTTCTCCGCCGAAACCGCCCTGCCTCTCCAAGCTGCCATCGGTTACGACGGAAAAACTTTCGTTGCGGGTGATGCCGCTGGTCATTTAACGTTTCACAACGCACTCAGCGGGAAACTGCCGAAATAGATATCTTCTTTGTTGCGCGACCAGGCCAGATACATCTTTCCTCCCGCAATATCGCAGGTCGGGTATCCATATATTCCGCCTTTGTGGTTACCGGGCAGGCGTGCCCGGCCTTTGGCCAGATCGCCCAAAATGTAGTGGCGGTCGAATATGACGCCATCCTGGCTCAGTGCAAGCACCAGCGGAGTGCGGCCGCTGCGCGGCTTGGGGCAGCTCAAACCGAAGTATCGGCCGTCGGGCAGGCGTCCGAAATGGAATCGGCAAGCGCTGTCGGAGTAGTTGGTGATCATCGGCTCAGACCACGTTGTACCGTTGTCGGAACTTTCTGTGACCGCGAGCAGCCCGTTGTGCTTTTGCCCTTTGACGGGATCGATGCGCAGCATCATGTGGATCTTGCCATCATCGGTTTGGTAGAACGATCCTTCGCACAGATCGAACTCATCGCCGCGCGCACCGCCAAGCTTGTGAAATCCTTCCGAGTCGTCGACGGTCCAGGCAGGGCTGCGCGGCAGTCCGGCGCGTTTCCAGCCTTTGAGTCCGGCGCGGTCGTCGGTATAAGGAAAGCTGATGTTGCCGGGACAAATGAGGCGGCCGGTGCGCGTAGGCTGCGGCCGTAGGTTGGGCACGAACTTGTCGATGATGGCAACGGGCTTGCCCCAAGTTGCGCCACGGTCGTTGGAGACACGGGCCTCGCAGAACGTGTCGCGATGAACCCACTTTGTCGGATCGTTGCGATAGTCCACGCCACCGTAGGCAGACGGATCCTTGACGGCTTCCCATCCCATCCGGCTGTATGCGTAGTGGCCATAGTAGGCGATCAGTTTACCCTTGTACTCGCGGATGCCCATGGCCGTGTAAATGGAGCCGTGATCGCGATTCGGCGCGCTGATGATGCGCTCGGGCGACCACGTTCGGCCGTTGTCGTCGGAAGTGGAAAGCGCCATCCGTTGATTGGGAAAATCTTCGTGCTGGTCCCCGATCGACCAAGTGACGTAGATGCATCCCCGATCGAAAAGAACCTGCTGATGGTGGGCATAGGACGCACCTTCGCGTCCTTGATACACTTGGATCTCCTCCATGTCGAGCTTTGTGGTTTGGGCATCACCCCATTTGTTAGTTATGGGGGAGTTTGCCATCCCGGCCCGGAGAAGGGTCGCGGGAATGGAGGCCAGTAGAGTGCGTCGTGTAATGAGATTCATAGTCCGCCTTTCAAACAATGCAATTGAATTCTAAGCGGCGGATCGCTTGACCAATCCGCTCGCTGGCCTCGTAGTTCAACGGCAAGTATGGTTCGGCGAGAACAGCGCCGCAGAGGCCACGCGCGGCCATAGCGGCGTTTAGTCCGCGCAGGTAACCGCCTACATAAACAGATGGCGTAAACCTTAATCAGGAGGTCCCGCATCTCAGGGGACTGCCAGGCGACCATGGCCTTTCCGAGAGAAGACCCGTAAGGCACGACAATGCGGCCCACGGGGTTGTTGACGCGGATATGGTGCGGGCTTTCGACGATGTGGATCAAGCGGATATGATCCTCCCGCAGGACCGCCATAGTAACGGTCTCGGAGACCTCGGCGTTGAGGAGCTCCATATCGGCACTGGCTGATTGCACAAGGCCCGCCGTTAGATCCGCCGATGCGGGATGAGAAGAGTCGTTGCAGTGTGCATAGGTTTGATTGTCTTGCTGGACAACGTATCGCGCTGCGGCAAGGATTTCAAGAATTTGCAGGCCCCTGGCTAGTGCTCGGGACGCAGTATTCGGATCGTTATCGGCAATGGCGTTTGCGGACATCTGCGGGTTCCACAACTGTAATACTAACGGTACACCTTCGGTATACTGCAATGCAAAATTGAAACGAGGATTTCAAATATTTATCAATATGGAGAAAGAAGGCAGCTGTTCTGACACTGAATGAAACGGCTGAACCGAATTTTGCGGTTCGTGGCTGTGATCGCCGCAGCCGTTCCTTCTCGACGCCAGCGAAGTCACCAACCGGCAGTTCAAGCAGTTCGATCCGGAGCATCGGAAATACCGCTTTGGATCGGACGTCCAACCTGGTGAAAGAAAGCGAAGGGCCTAGCCGGGCCATACTGGGGCAAAACGAATCGCAGACCGTACTCAACTGTGAACCAGGTGGTGAGTCTCCATGCACGCGGACGACAAAGGACTGGAGCGTGTCGCCGCCAGCGGGATGTGCGTTGTCGGCCGTCAAATATAGAGCTTCAGCCCTAACTGAAGAGCGAGCTTGGATGAGCCGCCCCGATCCGAAGAAGTATACTATGAAAATGTCACGCGCACCGAACTGGAGCACCGTCCTCGCCGGTGCTGTGTTTTTGTTGGCCATTGCCATCCCCTCGGCCGCGGAACCATTTGAATTTTCCAGGGACACCCGGCCTTTTCTCGACAAGTATTGTTCCCGTTGCCATCGGACAGGTGCAGTGGCAGCCGGCCTCAATCTGGATATCTTTAAGTCACCCGTCTCAGTGCAGCAATATCGCGAACGGGCAGGCGACGTGATTCATGCGCTCGAAACCGGAATCATGCCCCTGAAGGGCCAGCCTCAGCCGTCCGATTCCGAGCGCGCCGGGGCCATCGCGTGGTTCCGAAATGAGCTGAACCATTTCGACTTTGAGAAGTATAAGGACCCCGGTAAGCTGCCCTTGCACCGGCTGAACCGGACTCACTACCGCAATACCATCCGGGATTTAATCGGCTTGGGCGAAGAGATCTACGAGCAACTTCCCGCCGATGAGAGCACGTATGGCTTCGACCACCTGGCCGAGGCACAGGACATTTCGCCCGCCCACATGGAACGTTACCTGGATGCGGCGCGCTATATTCTCGATAGCGTCTTCCTGCCCCCTGCGAAAACCTGGCAGTACGAGGCGCGTAAACTGCCCTTCGTTCGCCAGTTTGGCTTATCCAGCGGCGACGAGCGGGTAAAGCTTCCCGACGACGCCCCAGCCAACCAGGTCAAGGACGCCGAGCATGTGTTCATCCGCGCCGGGGGCGTGGTTGTCGCCCACAACTTCCCGCATACTGGACTTTACAAATTACGGGTTACCGGGTGGGGATCAAAGGCGGAGGGAGTAAAGAATGGCCCCTCGCTCAAAATTAAACTCGACGCTGATAAAGCCGGGGAATTGCGGTCTGGAATCGATGGCCCCGCGAAGCCGCGCGAAATGGAGGCGCGGTTCATTGTCCGCGCAGGTCTTCACGACCTGAAGATCGAAATGGAAGGGACCGGGTACGCGCCCAATGCGGCCGATCCGGCGCTGCAATTCAATCGCATCGGGCTCGGCAGGATTGAGATCACCGGTCCCTTGCCGGATGACGAAGCCCGTTATCAGCAGGTTCGTTCAAAGCTTCTGGTTGCCGCGCCTGGACCAGGGATCACCCCGAATCGTGCAGCCCGGCAGGTGCTGGACCGGTTTGTTCCCCTCGCGTTCCGGCGGCCGGCGCAACCAGGAGAGATCGAAAAGCTGCTCACGCTTTTCGACCGGAGCCTCGCCCGTGGACGATCCTATGAGACATCGGTCAAGCTGGCGCTTACGGCCGTGTTGACGTCACCCAATTTCCTGTTTCACGTAACGGACGAACGCAACGTGCGAGAGCCCTACGCGGTGAACGATTTTGATTTGGCGAGCCGCCTTTCCTATTTTCTGTGGGCCTCCATGCCGGACGAAGAACTATTCCGGCTAGCCGGCCAGAATCGGCTCCATAAGCCAGCGGTTCTGGATGCTCAGACCACTCGCATGCTGAAGGACCCTCGATCGAAATCGCTTGCGGAGAAGTTCGCGCCGCAGTGGCTGGGTCTGGGCAGCCTGTTCGCGGTGCATCGGGATGAACCTTTCCACGAGAATAACGTCGATATGCGCCAGATGCTGCTTGATGAAGTGGTCCTGTTTTTCGACAGTGTGGTTCGCGAAGACCGCAGCATCTTCGATCTGCTTGACGCCAACTACACCTTTGTCAATGAGCGACTGGCACGGCACTATGGGATTCCAGGCATTATGGGAAAAGAGATGCGGCGCGTTGAACTTGCTGGCCCCGTGCGCGACCAGCGCGGAGGCGTGATAACCATGGCCGGCGTTCTCCTTTCCATGTCGCACCCGGCTGAAACCAATCCCTCAGGCCGCGGCAGGTGGCTTCTTGACGCGGTTCTTGGCACGCCGCCCCCGCCGCCTCCTCCTTCGGTGAAGCCGCTGCCGGTTCCGAAGAAGGGAGAGGTAGTGGACTCCCTGCGCGACCGCCTCGCACTTCACCGCAGCGATCCATCCTGCGCCAGTTGTCACGCCAAAATCGACCCTCTTGGTTTTGCTCTGGAAAACTACGATCAGGTTGGCGCGTGGCGGACCAAAGACCGTGAAAAACCGGTGAATGCAGCGGGAAAATTACCGGGAGGCGAGACGTTCGAAGGTCCGGTGCAACTCAAGACGCTTCTGGCGTCCAAACAGAATTTGTTTGTCCGTAACCTGGCGAGCAGGATGTTCACCTACGGATTGCGGCGACGCTTGGAGTTTTATGATGAGAAGCCGCTGCGCGATGCGGAGTCGGCTCTCGCGGCCGGAAACTACCGCATCAGCCAGCTGATCCACAGCATTGTTCAAAGCTATCCGTTTCAATACAGGAATCCAATCGCCGAGGGAGGAAAATAATGAGAGAGAACTGGCGGATTTCGCGGCGCACGCTGCTGCGTGGAGCTGGGGTCGCGGTAGGCTTGCCGCTGCTCGATGTAATGACGCCGGCTGTGGGCGCCGCCGGCAAACCCCTGCCTCCGGTTAGAATGGCCTGCATCATGGTTCCGAACGGCGTGTGGGGCAAAACCTTCTTCCCCACGGAGGCTGGACCGCTGGGCGTACTGCCGGAAGCACTGGTTCCGCTGGAACCGGTGAAGCAGGAAACCATGGTCATCTCGGGGCTCTCCAACAATCTTTGCAAAGAGGCTCCGCACCATCGCGCAATTGCCGGCTTTCTCACCGGCGCCTATCCGAAGGAAGGTGCGGTGCGTGTCGGCATCTCAGCCGATCAGGTGGTGGCACAACGCCTGGCGCGCTTCACCAGATTGCCGTCTCTCGAGCTCGGTTTGCCGGAAGTGCTGCAGCAGCAGGCAAGCTGCGATGGTTACTCTTGCGTATACACGCGGAATATCGCGTGGGGTTCTCCGACAACGCCGGTTCCGAAGGAGACCAACCCTCGAAATGCGTTTGACCGGCTCTTCGGACGCATGGTTCCGAAGCCGCGCGCCGGGGCCGACGAACTCCCGGCTGCAACCGATTCCCAGGATGACCGCAGCGTACTCGATCATGTAATGGAAGAGGCAAAGGCGCTTCGGAAAAACGTAAGTGTGGAAGACCGGCATCGCGTTGACCAGTACTTTGAATCGTTGCGTGAGGTGGAGCGTCGGATCAACCGTGTGATCGAACCGGAGAAGCATCGCGGGGCCTGGAAGCCTCAGGTGCCGCGTGCGCTGACGCCCCCCGCTACGCCTGAGACTATGCACGAACACATTCACACCATGCTGGACCTGATGGCATTAGCGTTCATGACTGACACCACCCGGGTAAGTACGATGATGTTCGGGTATGGCGCATCCTGGAATTCATATCCGGAGTCCGGTGTGCGCGATCAGCATCATACGATTTCGCACTATAACGAAAAATCCGAGCGTCTGCACGACTATACTCTGTTGAACAGGTATCACGTGAGCTGCTTCGCTTACCTGATTGAAAAGCTTCGCTCCATTCCGGAAGGAGAGGGCACACTTCTCGACAACAGCATGCTGCTATATGGCTCTGAATTGGGGCAGGGCGGAATTCATAACGTCAACAACCTGCCGGTGTTGCTGGCAGGCCGGGGCGGGCGAACCTTGAACTCCGGCAGGCACTTGAAACTGGCGTCAGGAACGCCTATGGCGAATCTGCTTCTCGATATGATGAACCGTATGCAGATCGGGACCCCTATCGCGCGGTTTGGGGAAAGCACGGGCGGCATCCCCGGCTTGGCATGACACCGGCTTGTCGATCGGGTAAGGCCGGCGGCAAGGTACTGGAGCGTGCCGCCGGCGAGATGTGAGTTGATGGCCGTCAGAAATACAACTTCAGACCCAACTGAATCGTCCGATTACCGCCAATATTCGCCCCGATGTCGGCATATGCCGGATTAATATTCGCCGGAGTCACCACGGGGTTAATTGACTTCGAATAGTCGAGGTTCTGGTAGATGTTGAAGTTGTTGCCGTTCGTTCCAAAATAGACGTGGTTCAAGGCGCCGTAAAGCTCGGCGCGGAAAGCGAGCTTTATCTGCTCATGGATGGGGAATTCCTTCAGGATCGCCATGTTGTACTTGGTCTGATGCGGCATGCGCAGATAGTCCATCACCCGCGGCGCGTTGCCGATCGTCATGAACGATGGCGGCGAAAACAATGCCAGTGAATTCACATACGGGCAGCGTTGCGTCACCGCATTGTTGCAGCCATTCTTCCAGTTGTCCACCAGCAGCGGAACGCCAGAGTTGATGTTCGCGCGGATGTGGCCAACGCCAACCTCGGGGTACCCGGCATTGTTGCCGACCCATGCCTGCAACGGGCTCCCGCTCTGCACGCTTCCGGTGCCGGTCCACTTCCAATTGCCAACTATCTGATTCAGCCAGCCCGGCGCGTTACCCAGGAACTGCTTGCCTTTGCCGACCGGCACATCGTAGTTGTAACTGAATCGGAAGGTGTGCGGAATGGAGAATACTGAGATGGAGTGTTCCAGATGGCGGTCGCCATTGGGCAATTGCGAGGCGCCGGTTCCCCAATTCTGAATGTTGTCGTTGCAGAACTGGCCGTCGCACGATGTGGTGTCGGTTGATTTCATCCAAGTGTAGTTCACGTTGTACTGCAGCCCCTTGGTGAAGCGCTTGTTCATGTTCATCTGCAATGCGTTATAGAACGAACCATATCCTTGTTCGAGAGGGTTCGAGATCAAACCCGTAGTGGGAATTGGCCGCAGCAGATTTTGCCGTGTCACCTGGATGATGTTGCCATTCTGGTCCTTGAGGCCGGCGGGATTAGGGAACAAATCGCCCATGTTCAATCCAGCCTGATATTGTTTCGCATACTCGGTTAGATTCACACCGTTAAAGAGCTGCGATGGCCCGAACAAGTTGGTGCCTTTCGATCCGACATAGCCGACATCCATTCCGTAGTTGTTGCCGAATTGGAAGCCCATCGTCAAATTCCATTGCTGAACGTAAGGTATCGAAACGTTCTTGGAAAGGTAATAAACCTGTGTGATGTTCGATAGGTTGGTGATCTTCCCATCGTCAGGGAATGAGAAACCAGTGGTTGGAAGCACCGCCGGGAAGCTATCGAGTTGCACTGGCAGTCCATTCTTCGCACCGTTATTTGCGAACTGCGCGGAGGGCGGGCTCAGGTCTGGAATCGGAATGCGGAATAAGCCGCTGGTTGGAGTGTGCGTGATCGCATAACCGCCTCGGATGACATTAAGTCCGGGAATCGACTTCGGCGTGCGGAACGCAAATCCGAAGCGCGGCTCGAAATTGTTAAACCGGGTTGGCCAGAGTGTGTTTGGAGCGCCTCCTAAGCCGTTCATCTGGAGATAGCCGACCTGTTGCCGGCCGGTTGCCAGAGTCACTGTCTGGTCGGGAACAAAGTAGCCCTGATTGTGATGTTTTTCCGACCGCGCTACTTCGATCTGATACCTTACGCCGACATTGATGGTGAGTCGCGAATTGACCTTCCAATCGTCTTGCAGAAAGCCCGCGTAATATTTCCACCGGTACTGATAGGGGATCACCGCTGGAGCAAGGCTGACGCCTGAGGGGAAGCCCAACAACATCGAGGCCCAGCCCAAGCCGGTCGCGGCGTTGGGAATTCCCAGAACCGTGCCTGTGTTGCCGGAGCCGATATTTGTCGTTGTATTGGCGAAGGTCCACGACCCTCCGACGTTGTTGAAGTCGATCAGATTCATTTGCGGAGCCATGAACTCAAAGCCGGTTTTGATGTTGTGCCGGCCTTTGGTCCAGCTCAGGGTGTCGACGACCTGATAGGTGTTATCGATTTCGTAATTTCCCGGATCGCTGGCGATGCCCTGCACGTTCGCGTATCCGGAACCGGCGGAGATGATCGGGAAACCAGCCGTCAGATACGATGGGAATCCAAATTCTTTGAACCAGTTGTTGCCGAGTTGCTCGTCGGTCTGGCGGCGGATATTGGTTGTGCGATTGAACCCCAGCCGCAGCTCATTTACTTTGTTGCCGCCCCAGGTTTGCGTGTCGCTGAAGGCGGTATTGGTTCCGGTGGCGACGTCGGTGGGGACTTGTTCCGTCAGTCCTCCCATGAAGTACCGGCTGCCCTTGGTCGGAGCTTGAGCCACGCGAAAGGTTAAGCGGTTTGACGAGGTGATGATCTGATCGAACTTGATGTTGTAGCGGTCGTCAGTGTTCCGCACATTCCGGAATACGGAATAGTTCTGTCCAAGCCCATTCAGCGCCATGTTCGGAAGCGGCAGCAAATTAATAATCTTCGCGCCGATGGGCGAGACCAGCGACTTCGGTATGATGCTATTCGCAAACTGCGGATACGGCGTGTTGGCAGGCACAACGATCCTTGTGTTGGTCCAGCCTGTTCCGGACGAGTTGGCGAGAAACTGCTGGAAGAGGTAGACCTTTTGGTTGTTGGTGGTGTCGTAAATCGACTGCGAAAAATCGCCCTGACGCTCGAGCGCGGTCGGTACTCGTGCAAATCCGCTCGACTGCGTATAGCGCTTCAGCGGTTCGTAGCCGAAAAAGAAGAAGGTGCGATTGCGGCCGTCATATATCTTCGGAAACATCACCGGCCCGCCTACGTCTACGCCGCCGCGCCAGTACCGCACAATTCCTTTTTTGTTGAACGTGTTCGAATAAGGGGCTGCATTGAGCACGTCGTTCTGCGAAAAAGAGAACAAGGTCCCGTGCAGCTTATTATTGCCCGATTTTGTCGTCATGGTGACGACGCCGCCGCCAACGCGCCCGTACTCAGCGCTGTAATTGTTCACTTTGACGTCAACTTCCGCGACCGCGTCCGAACTGAACGAAAGCGAGATGCGGCCGAAGAACAAGCTGTTGTTGCTGACGCCATCGGCCTGGTAGTTGGTGGAGCCCATGCGTCCTCCACCGACCGACATTCCTCCGCCCGGCGTGACATATCCTGTTGTCACGGAGGCCTGCTCGCCGCCCGCATCTCCTAGCACGCCGGGGATCAGGTTCAGCACCTGTAGCGCGCTTTGGTTTGCAAGCGGAAGTTCATCCATCATCTTCTGATTGATGCCATACTGCACCGTCGCGTTGGCCTGTTGCACGAGCGGCGCCTCAGCCGTGACGGATACTTCCGTTTTCGTGTCGCCAATACTCAACTGAATGTCGATAGTAGTGGTCTTCGATGTCTCGACAATTATGCCGTCGCGATTTAGTCGATTGAAACCCGCCAATTCTGCCGTCAAGCGGTAGGCGCCAGGCTCGAGTGCAGGCATCGAGTAGATTCCGGCGCTGGATGAAACGGCGCTCTGCTGCACATTTGTAGCGGTATTGATCGCAGTAATCTTTACACCGGCCAGAACAGCGGACTGTTGATCGGCGATGGTACCGATGATCTGGCCTTTATTGGATTGCGCGAATGCGGACATCGCGACCAACAGGAACGAGACAACGTGTTTTCTCATAATGAACTCCCGGGCGAAGCGCTTAGCAAAAAGCTAGGGCTATTATATACACTCGGAGTGAAGTCATGTTGCTCCCCCACTTCGCCTGTGTATTGTCAATTCTGGATCTGCGCGCTTTGAATGATCTCAGTCGCAACCCAACCCACTGCCTCTAGAAATCTTGCTGTCGGCCCCAAGCAGGATAAGCTGATAGCATCATGCACATTTCAAAACTCGGATCGGCTTGGGTGCCGGTCGCCGCCTGCCTGGCATTGTCCTGTACAGCGTCGGTGTTCGCTCAAAAGATCGAACTGAACGTCCTGTCCGGCAGACCGGATATGGTCAGCGGCGGAAGCGCGCTTGTGCAAATCAGGGGTGCATCGCCTGACTCTCTAAAAGTGCGCTTGAACAATCAGCCGGTCCCCAACGGTTTTCGCCCCGCCCGGACTGCGGGAACGCTCGTTGGCCGAGTTGAAGGCTTGAAGCCCGGCGCAAATATCCTGCAAATCAGCGACGGACACGGGACACAGAAAATCGTCCTCAGTAATCATCCGATCGGTGGGCCCGTATTTTCCGGCCCTCATCAGCAGCCATTCATCTGCCAGACCGAATTCTCCGGCCTTGAAAAAGCCACCGATGCCGACTGCAACGCTCCCACGCGCGTGCAATACTTCTACCGGTCCACCAGGAAGTTGACCCCGGAAGAAGCGCAAAAGCAGCCGGGGCGCGGGGAATTGGGACCTGGATACCTGCCGCTGAATCCCACGGCGGAAATGCAACCGGACGTCGCCACGACGACGACTACCGACGGCGCGCGAATGAAGTTTATCGTTCGCGTAGAGACGGGAACCATCAACCGCGGAGTTTACCGCATCGCCTTTCTGCACGAGCCGGGACAGCCGCTTCCCAATCCATGGACAAGCACTCCGGGATGGAACGGTCGCCTGGTGTATTCTTTCGGCGGTGGATGCGGGACGGGCTTCCGGCAGGGTCAGACGCCGGCGCCGTTGGATCTCGGTGCGGTCAGCGCGGGCTATGCCGCGGCCGGCTCGACGCTGGACGTTTACGGGAACAACGCCAACGGCGTCATCAACGCCGAAACATTGGCGATGGTGAAGGAGTACTTCGTCAAAACTTACGGCGTTCCCGTGCACACTATCGGCATGGGCGGTTCTGGCGGCTCGATTCAGCAGCACCTGATCGCGCAGAACTATCCGGGCCTACTTGACGGCATCATACCCGGCGCGAGTTTTGCCGACCACACATCGGTCGCTGAACCGATACTGGACTGCGCGTTGATCGGCCGCGTAGCGGCCGCGATGAAAACCGGACTGACACCCGAACAGCGGCTGGCAGTGTCGGGCTACGGGTCCTGGGGCCTCTGCCAAAGCCGCAATGGCGGCGCCCCGAATTGGATGCGGGCGGCCGCGTGCAACTCCTCGATGCCGAAGGACAAGGTCTACGACCCGGTAACGAACCCAAAGGGCGTTCGCTGCTCGCTGCAGGATAACGCGGCCAATATCTACGGGCGCGATCCTAAGACTGGTGCCGCGCCGCAGATCCTCGACAACGTCGGAGTGCAGTACGGGCTCGATGCTTTCAACGACGGCAAGATCAGCGCCGAACAGTTTTTCGAACCGAACGAACTCATCGGTGGGTTCGACGCCGACGGCAATCTGGGTCCCGCGCGATCTTCCGGCGACCGGCGGGCACTCCGCATCGCTTACGAGACGGGCCGCATCAACACGGGCGGAGGCGGACTTGGTTCGGTTCCCATCATCGACTTCCGCCGCTACGCCGATGTCGCAGGCGACGCGCACGACCGCATGCGTTCGGCCCAAGTGAGGCTCCTCCTCGAGCATGCGAATGGCAGCGCTGCTAATCAGGTCTTGCTTGTGAATCCGGCGCGTGGGTTCAACGCCGTCCGCCAGATGGACCAATGGCTCGACCGCATCGCTGTCGACAAGTCCGCGGGGCCAGTTCTACAGAAGATCGCCCGCAACAAGCCGGAAGATCTGGTGGATGCCTGTTCGGGTCCCAATGGGGAAGCTATCACCGATCCCAAACGGTGCGACGAGTTGTATCCGCCATTTCGGGATCCGCGCCTGGTGGCGGGCGCGTCGCTGATAGGGCAGCCGCAGAAATGCATGTTGAAGCATCTGGACCCGAGGGATTACAGTCAGCCGCTCACGGAAACACAGTCCGCGAGGCTCAAGAAGATTTTCCCCCAGGGCGTCTGTGATTACAGCCGGCCCGGAGTCGGTGAGCTGGTCACGCGCCGGACTTGGATCGCTTTCGGAGAAAAGTGATTCCGGACGTACAGGGCGCTTAACGAGGAGTCTCTTTTTTGCGCAGGACCGGAGGTGGCGGGTCCTTGAGCCAGGCCAGGTTGAACGCATAGTGATTTTTGCTGGTGTTCAGATGGATCGTATAGTCGCGGGCCTGTATGAGGGAAACATATCCGCCCGGCTCGGCCATCGTTTCACTGAGCACGAACTGGCCGTGATCGGTTCCCGGTTGCTTGCGCTCCTCGCCGCCCGGTGTGATGAGTTTTCGTACGGGCCACGTCTTCCCTTCGTCAAAAGACACCGCCGCAAACAGACCATAACCTTTGAATTCGCCTCCAGATGAGTCACGGAAGACAAGCCCCTTCCGCTTGCCCCAGTCCCGGCCCTGATCGGTGAAGGAGCAGAATAGCAGCGCTCCCTCCTTCAATCTGATCATGGCCGGACGCTGGCCGCTGCTGACGGCTGGAAACTCGCTGGCGCTTACTTGCCAGGTTTTGCCCATGTCCGCGGAGATGCTCATGGGCGTGGTGAATTGGAATTGCTCCTGGTTCGCAGGGGCATCTATGCGGCCGAGTGCCAGCAGGCGGCCGTCGGTGAGTTGCACCATCGCATTGTGAAAGCCAGCGAAGCGGTTCGCGGAGGCTGCCGGTTCCCACTTTGCTGGTTTTACTGGATTGTGCGACCAGGTTTTACCATCGTCTTTGCTGATGATGAAGCTGAGTTGCGGAGCATCGTGCGGAATAATGATGTATCCTTCACTGGTGCGAAACGGAGCGTTGCCCAACTCCCCATGCGGCTCAATGGACCGTGCTTTGGACCATGTGACCCCGTTGTCTGTAGAGGTGCGGACAATGTCGTTTGTGATGCTGTTGGCGAAGAAATAGAGCGTCTTCTTGCCGTCGAACCAGATTCTGGGAGCATGATCGTTGGCGTCAGGCTGGTCCCAAAACGGAGACGCCTCCTGCCACTCTTCCGCGCCGCGCGGAAGTCGACTTGCGGCCACGCCCATCTCGTCGCCAGGTTCGTCAATGCAGCTGTACCAGACGGCGAGAAGATCGCCGTTGGGGCACTCTGTCAGCGCCGAGTTGTGATTGTGCGCGGAGAACATGGGCCCGAACGATCTGGCTGGGACTTTCATGTAGATGCGCGGCCCTTTGAAGAACGGCTTGCGCGTATCGATTGGCGCGATGGCCGCCGCGGCTTGCTTGACGCCTGTTTGATAGAGACTTGGCGGAGGCGGAGGCAGGGGTTTGGACTTCGGCAACTCTCCGGCAACCACGCGGAAGCCCAGTTGGTTCGTGCGCGTGTCCGGCAGGCGCCCACTGCGGTTTGCGGAGCGCAGAAGACGCGTGAGTTCTGAGTGGCTACCGCCGCGACTTACTCGGAAGTCGCCGTCGCTGCGTCCCACCGGGTCGACCTGGCGTCCGGACTCATAGGGGCCGTACCAATCGAGGCACCACTCCTCGACGTTGCCGTGCATGTCATAAATTCCCCACGCATTCGGCGTGGTTTGGCCTACGCGAAGATTGGAGTTGGAGCCATATTCAGCGGGCATGCCTGTCTTCGCGTAGTAGAGTTTTCGCGTGCCTTCGTCAGTGATCCATTTGTGATGGCCGCCAGGCAGTTGATAGCCGGTATGGAACAACGTGGTGGTGCCCGCGCGCGCGGCGTATTCCCACTCGGCCTCGGTTGGCAAGCGGTAGGTTCGGTTTTCTTTTCTGGAAAGCCACGCGGTGAAGGCCACGGCCTCGCTCCAACTTACGTTGGTCACGGCTTCGTCGTCACCTGCAGAAAAGCCCTTGAGCCCGCGGACCTTCTTGTGGGCAGGGTCGAACTGCTCGAATTGTGCGTTGGTGATTTCCGTCGAAGCGATCGAGAATCCTTTCCGAATCGTGACCGGGTGCACGGGTCGCTCGTCCCAATCCGCTTCGTCGAATCTTGTAGAGGCGGTCTGGAACCAAAGTCCGTTCTTCTCGTATTCGCGTTGCGGGCCATCCTGGCCCATCTGAAATTCGCCGGCTGGCACGCCGACGAACTTCATGCCGATAGAGTTGGTGAAATTTCCGGACGGCGGCGCCTGGGCAGCTGCCGTGGCGGCGAGGCATAGGGCGAGCTTTACGAGTTGGTTTCTCACAGGTGCTCCTCGAATTTACGGCGTCGCGCCGTAATGATTCTTTGCTGTCTGAGCGGGAAAATCGTCGGTGCGAAAAGGCGCGGCGGGCAGGCCGCTGCCATTTTCCAGATTCACTGTTGGATTGTTGGCCCAGCCGTAGCGGACCGCGATCGGCCGGGGCACGGTGGCCGACCAGACCAATACCGTGTTGCCTTCGATGCGGGCATCGGCCCACACCCAGCGCCGGTCGTCGCCGCAGATGGTAAACCCTTCCAGCGCGCTTTGCGGACTGTTGCGGACAAGCGGTGCAGTCTTCCCGGCGAGAGTGTTCACGTCGAAGGTGGCGGGCAGTTGGCGCGCGCTCAGTCCACCTTCGGTATGGCTGAATTGGATACGAATCCTGCGGCCTTCGATTTTGTGCGCCGCGAACACAGGTCCGGCGTATGGGACGTTCTTCCCGAACTGCTTCGCCAGGACGAGCGAAGCCAGTCGCTCGCCGACCGCCCGCTTGTTACGCGGATGGTCGTCACCTGATTCGCCCATGTCCATCAAGACTGTCATGGCTGTACCCGGTAGCTTGAGCATCGCAGCCTGGGACTCTCGCAGCTCAGCGAATTCGCTTTCGCCAGGCTCGGGCTTTTTCGCTCCATAGGCGTGCAGTTGGCAAATATAGAACGGCAGGTGAGGACGCTTCCACTTTTCGCGCCAGTCCGCGATCATGGCGCCGAGCGCGGAGCGGTATTCGTAAGCCCGGGAGGCATCGGACTCTCCCTGATACCACAGAACGGCATCGATCGCGTAGTTCGTCAGTGGATGGATGGTTCCGTTGAAGATGACGCTAGAGTTGCCAAGCGGCGGCGTGCTTGGAGGCTTTGGCACGTTGGCCAACACCGCGGGCGCCGGCAGCGGAAGTTCGTACTCGGTTTTAGTCTCCCAGGTCCCTTCGAGGTTTACGGTGAAGGCCCAAAAGCGACCGGGTGCGTTCGTGATTTTCGGCGGCAGGGCGGGTGCGAAGATGCGCACGGCGATGGTGTTGTTGCCCTCGTGCAACAGGTTTGGAGGCACGGGGAAGTACCGCGGGTAGCCTGCGCCCGGATACGACTGATAGGAAGTTTCAGAAACTTTCGTTCCGTTCCAGTAGACCTGCTCGAAGCCCTCAATGTCGCCCAGTAACACCTTGAATGCCTGGCCGCTGGTGAGGGCCTCCGCTGGCACTTCAATCTCTTTGCGAATCCAGACTGCGCCGGTTACAGGCCGTTCGGAGATTTTGCCGGGGAGTCGAATCGTGCTCCAGTCGCCGGATGAAAGGAACCCGGCCGGATTCGCTGACGGGCGGTCCTTGCGGCCGTTGGTTTCGAGCCAGACGGCGTAATCGTCAACGAACTTTTTCTTTAGCGCTGGGTATTCGGCTAACAACTGGCGGCGGCGAGCATCGCCGGTGCGGATCGATTCGACGCTGCGGATAGCGCCCTCGCTCATCCACATTTCGGAGTAAGTGCCTGACCACGAACCATCAATCAGTCCCACGGGTTGGCGGAGTTCGCGTTGGATGCGCTGGGCGAAGTAGTAGCCGACAGCGGTGAAGGCTGGGGAGCTCTTCGGGTCTGACGGGACCCACTGCCCTTTACAATCCTCCACCGGCTGCGGCTTGCCTACCTTGACTACGCGAAATACTCGCAACAGTGAGTTTCCGGATCTGGCGATCTCTGCTTCCGCGCCTAGCGTGGCTTGGAGCGGCAACTCCATATTCGACTGCCCGGCAGCCAACCACACAGCGCCCACCACGACATCGGAGACCACAATCTCATTCTGCCCCTTGACGGTCATTTGAAAGGGACCGGGGCCGGTATTCTCCAGGTTGAGGAGGACCTTCCAACGGCCATCGGCGCCCGCCACGGTTTGCGAGGTTCTACTATCGAACGCAACGGTCACTGTTTCGCCGGGATCCGAGTTGCCCCAGATGGGAACCGCGCGGGACCTCACCAGCACCATGTGATCGGAGATTAGTGCCGGAAGACGGATGTCGGCCTGAAGTTGGACTGTATGGCAAAAGAATAGAAGCGCCAGGGAACGGATGATATGAGTCGACATCAAAATGCGGGCCTCTCGATCAGTGAAGATGAATTATACAGATTGTATACTGGTCGAGTCAACGTGAGCGCGTCTCGATTGCTAGCTGCCTCCTGGACGCATCTTTTGAGCCGTATTCTACCTGCATACATCTTCGCGATTAATGTATAATTTCAGCGATGAATGAATTCACACGAAGGGCATTCCTGGCAGGTGGCGCAGCCTGGCAAGCCGGAGCCGCGGAGCCCGCCAAATCCCCGATCACCAACATGTGGGGCGAAGCCAGGACGACGAAGCTTGACCTCGAAGAGATACGGTTATTCCAGGGCGTGTCCGGGGCCGCGTACAACCATCATCATCAGATTCTGTTCCATCAGGGCCGGTTGCTCGCATCCTGGTCCAACGGAGTCACGCACGAAGACAATCCCGGGCAAAGAATGATGCTCGCTGTCTCGAGTGACGAGGGGAGGACCTGGTCTGCCGAGCGGGAAATCTCCGCACCTTTCCCCGAAAAGAGCTCGACGTATACTGCGATGGGAATCCGGTCTCATCGGGATCAACTGATCGCCTACTACGGCCACTTTTCCTACAACCCGATCGCCTTCGATGCGAACGGCGTGGTGCTCTCGAAACCGATTCTCGACAATCGGGGAAGTGGGAAGGTATGGGTCCGCAAGAACACGTTTTGCGATGCGCGCATTTCCCGCGACGGCGGCGCCACGTGGGACAAATCGGTGCGAGTGCTCAACAAATTCGTGCCCAACCTTCGCCCGTTTCCTCTTCGCAATGGAAGATTGTTGATGACAGGTAACGTCACCTTTCCCTACACCGACGATCCCGCGGGAATTCGCGGCTGGAAAATGACTGGATTGCCCCGCCTGCCGAAATGGATGGAGGACAACCCCGAAGGCTTTCTAAAGGCCTGTACGTATCGCAATGATCCGCGCGATTACTGCGAGGGTTCGTTCTTTCAGACCGACGACGGAAGGATCCACATGATGCTTCGGACTCTGCCCATCGGAACCGAGAAGCACAACGGATTGCTCGCTGTGACTGAGAGCGTGGACAACGGAAGAACGTGGTCAGAACCCATGCTGACCGGCTACTCCGATTGCGCGTGCCGCTTCCACTTCGGCCGCCTGCCTGACGGCCGCTATTTCGGCCTGAGCTGTCCGAACCCGAAAGGCGCTCGCACACCGATGGTGCTTGCCACGAGCAAAGACGGTGTGGTTTTTGACCGCCACTACGTTTTGGGAGATGCGGCGGCAACAAAACCGCGCATGCCGGGCCATGCCAAGGGTGGTGCCTACGGATATCCGACTTGCGACATTGCAAACGGGAATATGTACATCGTCTTCTCGCGAGCGAAGGAAGACATCTACTTCACCAAAGTTCCGCTCAACGCATTAACATGACCAGGCGCTTGCTCGCGGTTCTTCTTTGGGCCAGTTGCCCGCTCATGGCCGACGTCAAATTGGCGGCCCTGTTCTCCGACGGGATGGTGGTCCAGCGCGGAATGGGCGTCGCCGTTTGGGGCTCTGCCGGTGAGGGCGAGGACGTGACGGTGAATTTCCGCGGCCGGACAGTCAAGACCAAAGCCGCGGGCGGGCGATGGCTCGCTCGGATCGACGCCGGGGCTGCTGGCGGCCCCTTTGAGCTGGTCGTGAATGGGTTGCGGGTTAGGAACGTGTTGGTGGGCGAAGTTTGGCTGGCCGGCGGCCAATCCAACATGCAGTATACGCTCGGCCGCCCGAACATTCCCGCAGGAGTATTGGAAGCAGCGAAACAGATGGCGCGTGACGCAAGCGGCGCCATCCGCTATTTCTCAATTCGACCACGCGGCTCCGATAGGCCGTTGGATGATGTCATCGGAACCTGGAAGGTGGCTTCGCCGGAGAACATCACCGATTGCTCGGCTGTGGCCTGGTACTTTGCGGTTGCCCTGCAAAAGAAGCTCAACATCCCGGTAGGGCTTATTCATTCATCCGTGGGCAACACGCCGGCTGAGTCCTGGCTGCCTCAATCTGTATTTGATGCGACCTCGGTCGCCCCGGCAATCTGGAAGCGCCATCGTGACGAACTTGCGAAGGTCGCGCCGGACGCCGCGGACCGCTACAAGCGGGAGATGGAAATGTGGACCAGACAGAACCCCACGCCGGCCCTTCAGTTCGCCAACGCTCGGTCGCATCCTGCGCCGCCCTATACGTCCACTGACAACCATGTGCCGTGCCGCTTTTACAACGGAATGATACACGGCTTGGCGCCGTACACCCTGCGCGGCATCATCTGGTATCAGGCTGACGGGAACATCGCTCACCCCGAAGAGTATCCGGAGTTGATCAAGGCGCTGATCCGCTCGTGGCGAAAGCATTGGCAGGCGGAGCTGCCTTTTTATTATGTCGAGATGAATAATCGGGGCGATCTGCAGACACATCCGGTCGAGGAGGGCGGAATGGCTCTGCTCCGCGAAATGCAAGCCGCGGCGCTCGAACTGCCGAATACCGGGTATGTTTGCGCAGTCGATCTGGTGCGTCCAGGCGACGACGTCCACTTCCCGATAAAGCAACCTGTCGGCGACCGCTTGGCCGGGATTGTTCTTGCGGACGTCTACAAAATGCGGGTGGGCCTGGTGCGGAGTCCCGAATACGCGGGTCATCGCGTGAAGGGCAGCAACGTGATTCTGCGATTCCGATACAGCGCAGGCCTTCGCGTCCGCGGAGATGGCGAGGCGAAAGGATTTGTCATTCGAGGAACCGATGGCAAATGGGTTTGGGCCAGTGCGCGTATCGAAGGCCATCAAATCAAGGTTTGGAGCGGCAACGTTCCACATCCGGTGGCGGTCCGCTACGCGTGGGCCAGCAATCCGATTCTGTCTGTCGAGAACCGGGTGGGGCTGCCGCTTCAGCCATTTCGTACGGACCGGTCGCGGTAGTCGGTCATTCGTCAGAACTCGTACCGGGCGCCCAACTGCATCGACCGAGTCGCCTGCGCTGATGTGATACTCCCCCCATTCCCGGCGTTAATGAACACGACGGGCTGGCCGAAATTCCCGTGGTTGAAGGCGTTGAACCCTTCCACGCGAATTTGCAGCCGGTTCTTTTCCCTGAAGATGAAATTGCGGCTGAATGACAGATTCACCGCCTCGTATCCGGGTCCATACAGGATGTTGCGGCCTGCGGTTCCCGGGCGGAATGCACCGTTGGGGACGGTGGTGAATGCAGTGACGTCGAACCAATGCGCTGGCGTTGGGTTCGCGAGCGTACCTGTCCGCAGCCGGTCCGGGCGCGGAGACTGTCCCAGCGACTGGTTGGCGCTTTGCGTCTGCGGAGAGAACGGGAAGCCGCTACCCATTCTGCCGGTGCTGGACAACTGCCAGTTGCGTCCCCAAACTGAATGCAGCGGCGATTGCAGCAGGAAGCTGAAACTCGCAAGATGCGTCTGGTTATTATCGGAAACAGCGCGATCCATGCGCGCATAACGCGGATCGGTCACCGGATCGACTGAAACGTTATAGTCTGTCGCATCGTCGATGCTCTTGCTGAACTGATAGTTGAACCGCAGCATGAAGCCGCGCACCATCCGCCGCTTGATGGTAATCAGCCCCGCATGGAAATTCGACGAGGAGCCATTGGTGATGTAGTTGATCGTAGCCCAAGCCGGATTGGGCCGCGTGATTGTGTTGTTAGGCCCCCACAGCGCGGGCTGATAATAATACGGCCCGTTGATGTTGATGCCGCGCGTTAGGTGCGTGCCCGTGGATCCGCTGTACGCAGTCTCGACGGCGAATGCCCATGGCAGTTCCCGCTCAATCGTGAAGTTGAAATTTTGTAGATAGGGGGACTGAACGTGCCACTGCGTGCCATTCGTGTTGGTCGTGCCGGCGATGCTCGACGTGGTGACCGGGAACGGATTCTTCAGCGTCAGAGCTAGAGCATTATTGGTGTTGCGCGCAAATGTCTGGGATATCTGGAACGGATAGCCCTGGCCCAGAAATGTAAGATACGGGCCCATGTAATTCGCTCCATAGAAAATTCCCCAGCCTGCGCGGATGGAGGTCTTCGTGTCGCCGAACGGGCGCCAGGCGATGCCCATACGTGGGGCGAAATCTTTCTTCGGTGTGTAGGCCAGGTTTTCCGGGAGTCCAACGGATTTCGCAGTCACCACCTTTCCGGTCAAGCCCAGTAACTTCAGCCGGTCGGCAAGGTCAGGCATGGTTTCATCGCTTCCAATCACCACCTTGTTCAAATCCAGGTTGTAGTTCGACCAACGCCCACGTAGCTCGGATGAAGGGATTGTCAGTTCGTAGCGTAGCCCCAGGTTCAGAGTTACTCGTGGGCTGAGTTTGAAATCGTCCTGCACGAACGCGGCGTAGGTCTTGGAACGTACGTACTGCGGTGAGGACGTGGGAGTGAGCGAAGTGCTGTCGGCGTAACCAAGAGTCATATCGGCGAAGGAGTTGCTGGTCCAGTTTCCAAGAAACTTGAAGAGTCCGTTGGCATTGGTGGGCCGGTAGTTATTGACCTGGCCGAAGGCGGCATCGGCGCCTGCCCTGATAACATGCTTCCCTCTAACCCAGGTGAGCGTGCCGGCTTCTGTGAGTGTATAGGAAAGCCGGAAGCCAGGATTCGCTGCATAGTCGCCGACTGTTGCATAGCCGGTCGGCTGGAACGAGGGGAAAGCCCACAGGTTGGGGTCGGTTGTGGTGCCTGAAATTCCGAACTGCTGCGCAATGTTCTGATGCGCGAAAGCGACAGCGTAGTTGTTGTAGTTGCGACTGAGTCCGGAGCGGAGTTCGAGAATCAACGCGGGAGTGATGATGCGCGTATAGCTCACGCCGCCAACTGTATTCTCATTTTGAAAGTCGGCGGCAAAATCGGGAGTATAGCCGGCTTGAATGTTGTTCGTGTTAAACGTATGCGAGCGGGAGAAATTAATGCTTAGGCGGTTGTTGTTGGAGATATTCTGATCGATCTTGGTGGTGATGTAGTAATTCTTCTGTTCCTGCTGCAGGCTCTCCGCATAGTTGTTAACCGAACCGGCGCGGTTCGATGCAGGATAGTAGGGCATGATCTTCTGTGCGATAGGGTCCAACCTGTTGGCAGGGATCACGGCATTCGCAAAGGGAGCATTGGCTGCAAGCGGATCCTTGAGCACTACTTTGGCGCCAGTGTTGGTGACGCTCTGCGAAAAGTCGCCTGTCTTTTCGAGAGGAGTCGGCACCGTCATCAGTGCGTTGTAAGGAGCATTCTGCCGCAGTTGTTCAAAAGACACCATGAAGAACGACTTGTTCTTTCCGCTATAAAGCCTGGGGATAAAAACGGGGCCGCCGAACGACCCGCCATACTGATTGCGCAGCATATCCCCCTTGGTGGGAGCAAAGTAGCCGCGCGCATCGAAGATTGCATCGCGCGAAAATAGAAAGGCCGATCCGTGCAGATCATTCGATCCGGCTTTGACCACCACGCTCATCATGCCGCCGGCGACCCGCCCGTATTGGGCCGAGTAATTATTGGTCATCATGCGGAACTCGGACACGGCCTCGAGGTTCACTGGCGCTATCAAACTTGCGCCGATCATGTCGCGCGATGGCGTGCCATCGACGATCATGCCCGTGTTGTCGCTGCGGGCGCCGTTGGTCACGACTCCGGAATAGCTGATGCTCGGCAGTCCGGTTGAAACGCCGGGCACAAGGTAGGCGAGGTCGAGAAAGTTCCTGCCTTGAAGCGGCATCTCAGTCAGTTCGGCTTTTTCGATGACGTCGCCTCGGACCGCGTTCTCGGTGTTGATCAAAGGAGTACCGGCATGGACGGTCACTTCCTGAGAGACCGTTCCAATTTCCATTTTGAATTGTAGGCGCACCGTTTGTTCCAGCAGTAATTCGATGCGCGTCTGATGCAGGGTTCGAAAGCCTTGCTTCTCGATGCGCAATTCATAGAATCCGCGCGGAAGGTTCGTCACCGTGAAGGTGCCCTGGGCACCGGTCTTCACGTGTTGAACCTCACCGGTTCCGGCGTTCTGGACCTCCGCCGCGGCTTCCGGCACCGGGAGCCCTGTCGGATCGGACACCACACCAATCAGGGTCGCGGTTGGCGTCTGTGCCAAAGCAGCCACGACGGAGAATAATGCGATTGCCAGCGTGGATCGAATCATGGTCGACTCCTTTAGATCTTTGCAGCATGATTATACATACTGTATACATTTTGCGTCAAGATTAAGTTCGAACGCCTTTCGCCGTTTACTGCGCCATAGGCAACCGCTCCCAGGCGTGCATTCCTGTGAGGCGTTGTAGCGAGGCGGCGACGCGACGAAATACGATTGACTGTGCATTGCATGCATCATGTATAATTAAGCCACTGTTGAAGGAAGATCATCCGTTATGAAATCCAAAGTCATCTGTTTCGCCGGCGCATTGCTGATGCATCTTGCGCTCTATGCACAGGACACGCGCGCCAAAATCCTGGGACAAATTGCCGACGCCTCGGGCGCCGCGGTGGTTGGCGCTTCGGTCAGTGCCACCAATACGGCCACGGGCATCACCGTCGCATCCAAGACGAACGAAGCCGGGTTGTTTGAAATTCCTTACCTGGTTCCCGGCTCCTACACGGTCAACGCCGAGGCATCTGGCTTTAAGAAGCTGATGCGCAGCGCCATCGAACTTCGTGTTGCCGACAAAGTATCGCTGGATCTGAAGATGGAAGTCGGCGCTGTATCGGATTCAATCACGGTGAGTGGTGGCACACCGCTGTTGGAAGTTGCCAGTGCTTCAACAGGTGCGGTGGTCGACCATCGCCGCATCACGGAACTTCCCGTAAGCGGCGGAAACGCATTGACGCTGGAGCGGCTCACGCCTGGCGTGACCAACTTCGCCATTGCCAATCACCCTTACGAGTTGTCGTCGGCGGGCGTTGCCTCGCGCATATCGGTGAGCGGCATCCGCAGCCAGAACACTGAGTTTACGATTGACGGCACACCGGTGATGTCGAACGATTCGGCGATCATCGTGCCGCCGGCCGATCTGGTGCAGGAAATGAGGGTGGAGACAAACTCGTATGACGCGGCCAGCGGCCACACCGCCGGCGGCAGCGTCAACATCGGCACCAAGTCCGGCACGAACAACTTCCATGCTACGGCCTATGAAAACTACACCGGAGCAGCTCTAAAAGGGCTCGACTTCTTCCAACGGCAGAGGCTGTACGATGCATCGAGCGGCCCGCCCACCAGCGACAAACAAAAGTCGATCAAGGGCGCCGATGTGAATAATCGATTCGGCGTATCGGCGAACGGTCCGATCCTCATTCCAAAGCTCTACAACGGCAAGAACCGGACCTTCTGGATATATGGTTATGAGGGCTTCCGTCACCCCAACACCGACGCCAACTCGGGGTACTTCACCACTGTGCCAACGGTGGCGGAGCGCCAGGGCGACTTTTCCAGTTTGCTCGCGCTCGGGACGATTTACCAGGTCTACGATCCGGCTACGATCACCGCCGCGGCAGGCGGACGGTTCAGCCGTCTTCCGCTCGCGGGCAACGTGATTCCTGCCAGCCGCATCGATTCGGTCGCCAAAGGTCTGCTTAGCTACTGGCCGGATCCGAATACGACGGGGACCATCAACGGTCTGAACAACTACTTCCACGCTGTTCACGGGCTCAGCGCTTACAATGTACAGGCAGCACGTGTCGACCACGCTTTCAGCGACAAGCACCGCATGTTTGCCCGCGCCAACTACAACCATCTGTGGGGAATGGGCGGGGGCTCCTACAACAACGATGCCACCGAGCTCAGAAATCAGGCCAGCACAACGGGAATCGGGCTCGACGATGTCTATACGTTCAGCCCTCATCTGTTGCTCAATCTACGTTACTCGTTCACGCGTTATGCGCCCAGTTCCATTCCCACAAGCGGTGCAATGGATCTCACCAAGCTCGGTTTCGATCCGGGTTTCGTCAAGCAACTCGACCCGCAGGCCACCGTCTTCCCACGTTTAACGATCGATAGCTTTGCCGTGCTTGGCAACTTTACTCCAACACGCAAGGCCACCAACTACCATGTATTCGCCGGAGACGTCACTCGCTCGCTCGGCAAGCACACACTACGCTTCGGCGGCGACTTCCGCACTTACAACGAGAATTCGTATGTGTTCAATAACGGCACTCCGTATCTGAACTTCAATTCCACTTACACGCAGGGCCCGCTCGATAATTCACCGGGCGCGCCCATCGGGCAGGGGCTTGCGTCGTTCCTCTTGGGAATCCCCAGTTCGGGCACTGCGGTGATGAATACCTCGTATGCCTACCACTCTGCGTTCTACTCGGCGTTCCTGCAGGACGACTGGAAGGTGACAAGCAAGCTGACCTTGAACCTCGGTATCCGCTATGAATATGAGACCTCTCCGGTAGAGCGCTTCAACCGCACTGTGCGCGGCTTCGACCAGACGACACCCAATCCGCTTGAGGCCAGCGTACAGGCCGCCTACGCCAAATCGCCGATTCCGGAAATTCCTGTCGCGCAATTTAAAGTCACCGGCGGGCTCACTTACGCGGGGGTGAATGGACAGCCGTCCGCGCTATGGGTATCGGATAAGAACAACTTCGCGCCGCGCGTTGGCGTGGCTTATCAAATGCTGCCGAAGACCGTGCTGCGCGGAGGCTTCGGAGTTTTCTACATGCCGAAGGCCGTCGATCATATCGGCACCGCTGCCGATCGCACCGCGGTGAATCAAACCGGCTTCAGCCAGTCCACCAGTGTCACCGTGTCGACAGATAACGGACAGCACTTCATCGCTTCGCTACGAAATCCATTCCCGACTGGTGTATTGTTGCCGGTGGGGTCGAGCAACGGATTGAAGAGCAACCTGGGTTCGTCGATTTCGTTCTACAACAGCCAGCAGATCAACCCGCTGGTGGGCCGTTGGGATTTCGGCTTCCAACAGGAACTGCCGAAACGTGTACTGGTTGAGGCCATGTACGTTGGAAGTTCGGGGTCCAGCCTCGCTGTCTCGCGACAGATCGATGCGACGCCCGCGCAGTACCTGAGCACACTTCCCGGCCGCGACAACAACGCCATCAACTTCCTGTCCGCGCAGGTGGCGAATCCATTCTATCCTCTGCTGCCCGGCACTTCGCTTTCCGCGGCAACTGTTTCACGCTCCCAATTGCTACGCCCTTATCCGCAGTTTACGGGAATCACTTACAACGATCCGTCGGGGTCATCCAGCTACCATTCGCTGCAAACGCGTGTGGAGCGGCGGTTTGACTCTGGCTTCTCGATACAAGGAACGTATGCCTGGTCGAAATTCCTCAGCACCACGGAATTCCTCAACGCCACGGACGCGATGCCCTCGCAGGTCGTCTCAGACCAGGACATTCCGCACCGCCTAGGCATCAGCGGTTTGTATGATCTGCCGTTCGGGAAAGGACGGAAATTCGGCAGTCAGTCAAACGGATTCCTGAGCGCCTTGTTCGGCGGATGGCAATGGCAGGCGATCTATGAGGCTCAGAGCGGCGTCGCACTCGGCTTTGGCGACGTCATATTCAACGGCAATCTCCACGATATCACCCTGGCCAATGGCGACAAACGCATCTCACGTTGGTTCAATACTGACTCGGGCTTCGACAAGAACCCTTCCAATCAGCGAGCGTCGGACATCCGTGTGATGTCGCTGCGCTTCCCGAATGTTCGCGGGCAGGGCATGAACATCTGGAACACTTCGATGATGAAGTACTTCCGGTTGTCGGAGAACGCCAAGCTGCAGTTCCGCACAGAGTGTATGAACGGCTTCAACCATTCGCACTTCGCCGCGCCTAACACGACGGTGACCAGCACGCTGTTCGGACAACTGACGCAAGTGTCGTCGGTGGCGCGCCAGATCTTCTTCGTTGCCAAACTGGTTTTCTAATGTTGATCACGCGGCGCGGTTTCGGATGCACGATGATGGCGGCTGCGGCGCGTCCCGCGGCCGTCACTGAATTGAAAGCTTACCTGCAGGGATTGATCGATTCCAAAGTTGTGCCGGGAGTGAAGGTCGCGGCGACGCTCGATGACAAGCCGTTCATTGAGCTCTTTCTGGGAACTTACTGCGACCAGAAACGGCGCGACAATCCTTGTGAATGGAAGGCTGTCCATTCGCTGGCATCCGTGTCGAAGATGGTGACGGCAACGGCGATAGTCATGGCGTGGCAGGACGGGTTGATCGACCTGGATGCGCCAGCGGTGAAGTACATTCCGGAGTTCGGCGCGCATGGCAAAGAGAAGATCACGATAAGGCAGTGCCTGACCCACACAGCGGGCATTCCGACTGCCATCCCTGGCAAGTGGATGGATACAGACGAACACTGGAATGAGACATTGGCGCTGGTCTGCGACAAGGAACTCGAGTTTGAGCCGGGCAGCCGCACGGTCTATCACGGCAGCACGGGACCGATGGTTGCGGCCGCGGTGGTGCGGCGCAAGTCTGGCGGCAAGAGCTGGCACGCCATCTGCAAAGAGCGCGTATTCGATCCGCTTGGACTCGCCAGCATGACGTTTGAGCTGCCGCCGCCCGACGTTCCCGTGGCGATGTTGCCCGCGCCCAAGGATCTGTCGCAGGGCGCGCGCATCTACCGCAACGGCGTGAACAATCCGGGCGGGGGGCTCATGGGCAACATCGGCGACATATTGAAATTTCTGCGATTCCATACGCGCGGCGGCGTAACGGGCGATGGGAAGCGGCTGCTTGCTGAGCGATTCTGGCAAGAGATGCATACCAACCAATTTGCGGGTAAGCCGGCGGCTACCAAAGATAAACCGGGCCATGAAAGTTGGGGGCTTGGAATGATGCTGCGCGCGGAAGGCACAAAGGGAAACGCCGGGTGGCTGGGCGACCCCGATCGTTCCGGACCGAGAGTGTTTTCCCATGCCGGCATCAGTACGGCGTTGGCCGTCGGAGATCCGGACGCCAGACTTGAAATTGCGATTCTCACAACCGACGTTCCCGATCCGGTGAGCAAGGCTAGTGAGATCCGGAGGAATTCGATCAACGGAGTTTACGCTGCGAGATGATGCTCTTTTTCTTGGCCGCTGGCCTGCGCGTGCTTTCGAGCCGGCCAGACATGGTGACCGGGGGCGACGCGCTGCTGGAACTGACCGGCGTGCCGGCAAATTTTACTGTGACCGCGGCCGGGCGCGATTTGACGGCAGCGTTTCGCGCCGGTTCGCCGATAGGCCGCATCGCGGACCTGCCTTTGGGCAAGAGCTCCGTCGTTGTGCGGCAGGGCAAGCGCGAAATGGCGAAGCTTGAATTGACCAATTATCCGATCACCGGCCCGGTGTTCTCCGGCCCGCATCAGATACCATATCTGTGCCAGCCTGAATCCGTTCAGCTCGGTTCGCCGTTCGATTCGCTGTGCAGCCTGCCGGCGACGATCCGTTACTATTACCGCGCGGCAGGCGGACCCATCACCGGCGGACCGGAGTATTCGGCAGGTCCGTTTCAATACTTCAAACCTTACGACTCGAATGCGCCTCGCCCCGCGGATATGACGCAGACAACCACTACCGATGGCCGCACGGTGGACTTCATCGTGCGCCGCGAAATCGGAACCATCAATCGCGGCATCTACTCCATCGCATTTCTGCACCGCCCGGGCGATCCGCTGCCCGATCCCTGGACGAAGACGCCTTCGTGGAACGGTTGGCTGGTTTACTCCTTCGGTGGCGGTTGTGAGCCCGGTTACCGGCAGGCGAGCGGTCCGCTGCCCATGACTGAGGCGGTGCTGGCGCAAGGTTTTGCCGAGGCCGGTTCAAGCCTCACCACGTTCGGCACCAATTGCAACGACGTGCTTTCGGCCGAGGCCATGATGATGGTGAAAGAACATTTCATCAAGCAGTACGGCGTGCCGGTGCACACTCTTGGCAATGGCGGATCGGGCGGTACGATGCAGCAGTTGCTTATCGCGCAGAATTATCCCGGCCTGTTAGATGGGCTGTCAACCGACATCGGCTATCCAGACACGTATTCGGTCGTTCCGGGCGCGGTGGATTGTTCGCTACTGGCGAACGCATTCAACGGGGCTTCGCAGCAATGGACGCGCGAGCAGATGGGTGCTGTTTCGGGCTACTCGAAGTGGGAGGTCTGTGAGAGCTGGTTTAAATCGGGCTACTCGCCGGGTTGGGTCAACGCGAGCCGCTGCCGCGGCGTTGCGGCGGATAAGGTCTACCACCCGGTGAAGAATCCGGGCGGTGTCCGTTGCGACCTCTACAGCAATCAGGAGGCCTACTGGGGGCGTGATCCCAAGACAGGCTTCGCGCGGCGCGCACTCGACAATATTGGCGTGCAATACGGGTTAAAAGCGTTCCAAGAGGGGCGCATCAGCTCGGATCAGTTTATCGAGTTGAACGAGCGTATCGGCGGCTTTGACGCGGATGGCAACATCGTCCCGGCACGAATGAGCGCGGACCGCGAAGCACTGCTTATCGCCTATCGCACCGGCCGCATCAATATGGGCGGCGGCAGCCTGGGCAGCATACCGATTGTGGACATGCGCGGCTATCGCGACGCCATCGGCAATTTCCACGACAAATTCCGTACCTACCAATTGCAGGCGCGGATGCACGCGGCCCACGGCAGCGCGAACAATCTGGCGATTTTTGTGCAGCCGCCACGCGACTTTAAGCCGTTGCTGATTCTGAAGAAATGGGTCGACGATGGAAAACGGCCGCCGGAAGCTGCTGACGCCTGCTGGGACAAAGGACAGAAGATAGTAGAGTCGGCCACCTATGCCGGACCCGGGAAGTGTAACGAGTTGTATCCGGCGCACGGCGATCCGCGCATGGCAGCAGGCGCGCCGCTCAATGGCACTACGCTAAAATGCGCGCTGAAACCGCTCCCCACGAAGCCGCTAACGGAAGCCCAGTTATTGAGACTGCGCGCGGTTTTCCCTGATGGTGTTTGCGACTACACCCGCCCTGGTGTGGAGGAGCAGCTTCCATCCACAACATGGCAGCGCTTCGGAAACGGATTCTAGATGACATACCTTGCAATCTTTCTACTTTGCTGTGCGCCGATGGCGGCGCTCGATCTGCGTAACGCGCATATCGTTCCCGCACCTGGTCTGACCGGGCCGGAAAAGAAAGCGGTGGAGATGCTGGCGCACGAAGTGAAGGCGCGCACTGGGCTCGATTGGTCCGCCGGCGCCGTGCCCGTCAACATTCGTCATGCAACCGGCACAGGTCCAGCCGAGGGATTCCGTTTGCAGGTGCGTGCAGACAGCGTTGAGATTCAGGGCAACGATGAACGCGGCACGCTGTTCGGCGTCGGGCGTTTTCTGCGCGAACTGCGCATGTCCAAAGGCGCGGCTGAAATCGCCGCCCCTGCCGACATCCGCACAAGCCCCAAGTACCCGCTGCGCGGCCACCAGATCGGCTACCGGCCCAAGGTCAATACCTATGACGCCTGGACTCCGGAAGTGTTCGAACAGTACGTGCGCGATCTGGTGGTCTTCGGAGCCAATGCCATTGAGTTGATTCCACCACGCTCCGACGATCGCGACCAGAGCCCGCACTTTCTGCTTCCGAAAATCGAAATGATGGCGCAGATGTCACGCATCATCGCCGAGTACGGCTTACAGGTGTGGGTCTGGTATCCGGCCATGGATAAGGACTACACCAATCCGCAAACTGTCGAATTCGCGCTCAAGGAGTGGGGCGAAGTTTTCCGCAAATTGCCGCGCATCGATGCTGTGTTTGTCCCGGGCGGCGACCCCGGCAGCACGCCGCCGCGGCCTTTGATGGACCTGCTGGAGAAGGAAGCGGTGGTGTTGCGCCAGACGCATCCGAAAGCGCAGATGTGGATCTCGCCGCAAGGCTTCGACCGGCCGCAATTCGAGGAATTTCTCACCATCGTCGGGAAACAGCCGGCGTGGTTGAACGGTATCGTATACGGTCCGTGGACCGGCATGCCAGTGGCGGAACTGCGCACGAAGGTGCCATCGCGCTACCCCATCCGCCTCTATCCGGACATCACGCACAACTTCCTTTGTGAGTATCCCGTTCCTGATTGGGATACAGCCTTTGCCGCCACCGAGGGGCGCGAGAGCATCAATCCGCGACCGGTCGACCACGCGAGAATCTTCCGCCTCATGATTCCGCACAGCACAGGCTTTCTCACCTATTCCGAAGGCGTCAATGATGATGTGAACAAGACGCTTTGGAGCGGTCTGGGCTGGAATCCGGATGCAGAGGTTATGCCGTTGCTGCGCGAATATGCGCGCTATTTCATCGGTCCGGAGTTCGAGGACCAGTTTACGCAAGGGCTGTTGAGTCTTGAAAGAAACTGGCGCGGTCCGCTGGCCGCCAACGCGATGGTGGATCAGACGCTGCTCCAGTTCCGCGCCATGGAACGCGCCGCCACGCCGCAGATGCTGCGCAATTGGCGCTTTCAGCAAGGACTGTATCGCGCCTATTACGATGCTTACGTCCGGCGGCGGCTGCTCTATGAAACCTCGCTCGAACAGCAGGCGATGGACCGCCTGCGCGATGCGCCGCGCCTGGGCGCCGTCATGGCAATGGATCAAGCGGAGCACACGCTCGACGAGGCGGCGGTGAAGCCCGTCGGCCAGGATCTGCGCACGCGCATCTTCGCCTTGGCTGAGGCGCTCTATCAACGCATCGGAATGCAGCTTAGCGTCGATCTCTACCGTGCCGTGCACTTCGGCCGCGGCGCCAACCTCGACATGGTTGACTTCCCGCTCAACAGCCGCTTCTGGTTGAAGCAACAGTTTGAATCGATACGCGGCATGAAGACGGACCGGGAGCGGATGACGGGCATCGACAAGATTGTAAATCGCACCAACCCCGGCCCCGGTGGCTTTTATGACGACCTGGGGAAACCGGGCATGCAGCCGCATCTTGTGATGTCTGGTCCCGGCTACGCATCCGATCCAAGTTCCTTCCATTCCGTGTTCAACCAGTTCCGTTCAGAAGGTTCAGGACCGCACCTGGAAACACCAACCGAGTGGTGGGATTATGCAGGCGCGCGCATGGACAATCCGCTCACCATGCGTTATGAAGACCTGGACGTTCATGCCCGCTACCGGGTGCGAGTGGTCTATGTTGGTTGGTCAAACGCGCCCAAGTACAGGCTGACCGCCAACGACGGAATTGAGGTCCATCCCTATCTTGCCCGTCCCACGCCGATTCGCCCGGTGGAGTTCGACGTACCGGCGGAAGCCACCGCCAACGGTTCGCTGACGCTGAAATGGGCACTTGAGCCAGGCACCGGCGGATTCTCGTCATCGGTTGCAGTGGCCGAGGTCATGCTCATTCGCAAGTAGTGCGCGGGCTCAGAACTGGTATCGCACCGCAAACTGAATCGCTCGCGGGCTATCGGCCGTCACTATCGTGCCGCCCGCCGCCAGGTTCACGTTCAGGTTCGGCGGGAAGAAATTGGCGTGATTGCGCACATTGAACGCCTCGAAGCGGAACTGCAGCGACTGCCGCTCGGCGAACTTGAAGGTGCGCGAGAGCGAAAGATTGATGGTCTGAAAACCGGGGCCATCCAGAATTCCGCGTCCGGAATTGCCCGGCCGGAATGCGCCGCTCGGTACGGTAGTAAAGCAGCTTGTGTCAAACCAGCGCTGCGGAGAAACGCTAGTGAGTCCACCATTGCAGACACGGTCCGGGCGCGGCGCCTGGCCGAGCGCCTGGTTTGCCGCGGAAGTCGCAGGAGTGATGGGGAAGCCGGAACTGCCTCGTCCGGTGCCAGCCAATTGCCATCCGCGTCCCACTACGGAGTGCAGCGGTGATTGATACGTGAAGTTGAAGCTGTATACGTGACGCGCATCGAAATCTGCGCGGCCGTATTCGAGCGAAGGATTACGCGCATCCTGCACGCCGCGGAAGCCACCCGGCGCAGACGCCTGATACGATGACGCCTCGTCGAGCGCTTTGCTATAGGTGTAATTGAAGCGGAACATCACACCGCGCCCCATGCGGCGGCGCAGGCTGAACAATGCGGCGTTGTAGTTAGACAGCGAGCCGTAAGAAACGTAAGTTACAGTACCCCATCCTGTATACGGCCGCGGAATGGAGTTATTCGGCCCCCATAATTGTGGCTGATAATAATACGGCTGGTTGATATCCCATGCCCGGCTCAGCCTTCTGCCGATCGACCCGCTATAGGCGACTTCGATGGCGGTCTGGCTATCCAGTTGGTGCTCAATTGTCAGGTTGTAGTTCTGCACGCGTGGCATCTTCATGTCGAGCTGAATGCCCGATATGGACGTCGTGCCGCCGAAGCTGGCGCGCGTTGCGGGGAAGGGGTTGGCCAGCGTAAGCAGCGTCGGGTCAGTAGTGAGCCGCGAAAATGTCTGGCTCAGCTGGAACGGATACATGCCGCCCATGTAGGTGTAGTAGGGCGCAAGATAATCCTGACCATAGAACATGCCCCACCCGCCGCGGACCGATGTCCGGTTGCCGCCGAACGGACGCCATGCAAGTCCGATGCGCGGAGCCCAGCCGTTCTTATCAGCATGAACAAGTGAGTCGGGAAGGTTGAGGTCTTTCGCCAATTGCACCTTGCCCGTGAGGTTCACCGTCGCCAGTTGCTGCGCCAGATTGGGAATTGCGCTGTCGCTCGATATTGCGATCACATTCTTATCGGGAATGAAGTTCGACCATCGGCCGTACTTTTCTGTAGGCGGCAGATTCAGTTCGTAGCGCAGGCCGAGGTTCAACGTCAGCCGCGAATTGATTTTGAAATCGTCCTGGCCGAAGAAGAAGTACGAGTTTTTGCGCATATAGACCACATTCGGATTCAGCAGGCGCGAAGAGCTGTCCGGCATGCCCAGTTGGAAATCGGCAAAGGCAACTCCGGTGAGGTTGCCGAGGAACGGAAAGTTGCCGTTGGCATTGTTGGTGGCAAGGTTACTGGCACGAGCGCGGTCGGCTTCTCCGCCGGCTTTGAGGAGATGCCGCCCCTTGACCCAGGTTAAGGTGCTGGAACTCTGGTAATTCTCTGTCACGCTCCAGTTGGGATTTGACGCGGGATCGCCGACTTGTGCAAAGCCGCTTACGTTGAACAGCGGAAACGCGGCCACGCTGGGATTGAGCGATGTGCCGGGTATTCCCAGTTGTTCGGCCATGCTCTGGCCGAGAAATTGCGAGCCGACCTGCTGCAGCGCGCGTGATAATCCGAAGCGCGTTTCGAGAATCATCGTCGATGTGAGGTTGCGCGTATACGTCGCGCCCGGGACCGGCCATTTGCGGTGCTTGGGTTGCAGGAACTGTGGCGCCGTATTGCCGCCGAGGCTGTTGTAGTCAGTGCCCATCATCGCGATCTTTACGCTCAACCGGTCACGCGGGGTGAGATTTTCATCTATCTTCACTGAGACCTTTCCCGTGTTCTGAAACGTACTAACTCCAAACGCATAGTTGTTCACGCGGCCGGTGCGGTTGAGTTCGGGCCAGAATGGGACAACCTTTTGCGAGATCGGGCTGAGCCTGCTGGCCGGAATCGTCGCCCCCGGGAAGAGTGCGTTGCCATTAAGCGGGTCTTTCAACGTGACCGGCGCGCCCGCCGCAGTGGTGGTCTGAGTGAAGTTGCCGATGCGTTCAAGAGCTGTGGGTACTGTGATCAGACCCGATTGCGGAGTGACCTGGCGAGACTGTTCGATCGAGACGAGGAAGAATGTCTTGTTGCGCCCGTCAAAGATCTTCGGAATGTAAACAGGGCCATCGAACGCGCCGCCGAACTGATGCAGGCTAAGGTCGCCCTTGCTGGCGGCGAAGAAGTTTCGCGCGTCGAAGACGGAGTTGCGTGCGTACTCGAACGCCGACCCGTGCAGCAGGTTGGTGCCGCTCTTCATGGCCAGCGTGATGATGCCGCCCGCCACCTGCCCGTATTCCGACGAGTAGTTGTTGGTCATGATTCGGAACTCCTGCACGGACTCCAGATTTGCCGAGTCGACGCCCAGCACATTGCCCCCGGCGATATCGCGCGTTTGCACGCCGTCGATTAGAAGGTTGACATTGTCCGGCCGTGTGCCGTTGGCCGACATGCCCGCGCCGCCCACCTGCTGCGGTCCCGACGTGATGCCGGGCGAGAGCAGCGCGAGGTCATTGAAGTTGCGGCCGAGCAGGGGCATCTGCGTGATCTCGCTGTTATCGACGACAGCGCCGCGTGTGGCGTTTTCCGTGTTCACCAGCGGCGTCTCCGCCGATACCTGCACCACCTGGGAGATGGTCCCCACCTGCAAGTTGAACTCGATGCGTGCCGATTGCTGCACCTGGAGCCGGATACCGGTTTCGCGCAACGATTGAAAGCCTTCTTTTTCGATGGTTACGTGGTAGGTTCCGGAGTTCAAGTTGGGCATAGTGAAGGTGCCGTCAGCACCGGTGCGTGCGCGCGAGTCGATTCCCGTATCCGCATTGTGTACGGTGATCGCAGCGTTCACCACTGCCAGTCCGCTTGGGTCCTGGACAACACCGATCAGCGTGGCGGTCGGTGACTGCGCCCACGCACAGGCAAATGCGATCAACAGCAAGGCGGTTTTGACGAATATCATAAACAGGCTCCTTTGAAATTCAGGTTTTCTCATTGTTGGTCCTCGATCTTGACGCGGTCTGAGTGTGTGATGTCGAAGCGGGGGCCCTGCTGATTGGTTGGAGGATACGCGCTACCCGGTTCGATGCGATTTCTATGGATGGTGATGCCATCCACCGAATACGCAAGTACAAGCCGCCCGCGGTCGAACACGCGAAACAGATTGTCCTCAATTACGATGTTGCGGTTGTAGCGGCTTGAGGCCCTTTCAGTCGCTTCAATTCCCGCCCCGACTTCGATGGTCGCTTTGCCCCATACGCCAAAGTTGCAGTTGTCGAAAGTATTCTTGCGGATTGTCAGGTCGCGCACTCCTGCCTGTTCAAACCAGTAGCGGGCGTCGCCTTCCATTAGAATGGCCGCACCGGGAGTATGGAAAGTGTTTTCTTCTATCACCGTCTTGCCACGAGATCCTAGCAGCAGGCCGCGGGCGCGATTTCCGCGGATGGTGCAGTTGCGGATAAGCACTTCGGGATACGTGGAGGCCCCGGCGATAGCATCTCCTACCCGTAATTCCTGCGGCAGCGGAGTATGCATCACCACCCGTGTATACTCGTCGTTCAGCCTGGTTACCGATTTCGCGCGCGCCTGGCTGTAAGTGACGAGACTCGGTGCATGCACGAACTCGATCGTTTCCCCTGGAGCGATGAAATCGATTCCCCGCTGTTGCGGATGCATCAGCTTCACTTCGATCTCCACCGCTGAGACGCGCCGCGTTACCTGCGCGTAAATGCCGTGAATGTTGGTGGCATCGTCCAACTGATTCTCAAACAGGCAATCGCGCATGACGATGCGGCCGCTGCAGTTGACGAAGTGCGTCGCGTCGGCAGGCAGGCTGACAATCCGTCCCGCTGAGGGTGTCACCTTCACGGCGGAGAGTTCGATGTCGCGTGTGCGCTGAGCAACCACACCCATGCCTCCGCAGTGATGGATGGTGACGTTTTCGAGTCGAATCGATGCGCTGTCAGAGATCGTGAACGCTGGATGATTGCGGTTCGTCATCCCGAACACCAGCGTGTTGCCCGGTGTGCCCTTGAACCCAGGCTCGACGATATGTACTTTCCCGTTGCCGAGGGCGGTGGCCTGAATATAGGGTGCGTAGTAGAAATCGCGCACCATGTATGCGGTCTCGCGTTTCTGTGTATCGAACTCGAGCATGTCGCCGGCCGGGCATGGATCGCGATTTCGCTTGCCGCAGCTTTCGCCGTTTTCGCCGACGAAGAACAGCAGTCCTTTCGCAATGCGATAAGGAAACTGCTCCGAGATCTCGACATCGAGCCCGTCGCCGGTTATCGCGCTGATGCGCACTTCATTGTGGAACGGCCGCTTCCAGTCGATCGTCAGATTGCGGATCGTTATGTTGCTCGCACGTTCGAGAACGAAGGGATTGACCGCGCCGTGAAAGATGAACTTCGATCCCTGCCCATCGATCTCCACATTTTGGAGGTTCTTCACCGGGAACGCGACGCGCTTCAGGCCGGCGTCGTTATTGCTTGCATAGACATATTCGCCGGCTGCACGGTCGGGCCAGAAATCGTAAGTGCCGGTAGGGAAAATAATCTTCTTGTGGCCCTGCGCGCGGCAGCGTGCAAGCGCCTCTTGAACTGCCGGAGTCGTGTCGCTGCCGTCGCCAGCGTGCGCTCCGAATTTCGTGACATCGAGAACCGTCTGCGCGGAGGCTTCTATGGATAGAGCCAGTGCCATAATCCAGGTGATGCGTCTCACTTGCGCTCCTCTGGCAGGGTGTTCGCGCTGACAATCGCATGCTTGCTGGCCTCAATCAATATTGGAGAAATCTTCGGCGATGCCGTGTCGGGCGATTCCATGCGATTGTTGCGCACAGTCACGCCATCCGTATTGCGGACATAAACCGCCGTGCCCTGCTTGCCGGCTGTTCCGAATGCGTAATGGCCATAGCGGAGGAACGTATTGCCTTCGATGGTGATGCGGCGATTATCGAGCGACTGCTCCGACTTATGCGTTCCAACGAAGATGTTACTCCCACTTACATTGATGAAACGATTGTTGCGAATGATCAGGTCGTGTACGGAGGGCCCTTCATCCCAGTAGAACTCCGGACCCACCAGGATCGCCGCCATGGCTGTGTGGCGGAATTCGTTGTTTTCGATGATGCTGTTCGAAGCCTTGATCAGGATGTTCCGTGCCCGCAGGCTGTGAAATATCGAATTACGGATGATGACGCTGCCCACGTCGTCGGGATTCACCAGTCGGTCGATACCATCGTATTCATTGGCTTTGCGCGTCGCCGAAGCGGGGCCGGTCTTGAGCACCGTCACGTCGCGATCGAGCGTGACACGGCACGAGCGCGTTGGCTCGTCACAAACGGAGCCGACGACCTTTGCCTCTGTACGCATTTTCTTATCGGCCCAATCCCACAGAGCGACGTTATCGCCCGGGCGATACTCGGCGCCCGTTTTTTCGATCGTCACCATGCGCGGGCTTTGCTGCGAAAAGATGTGCGAGCTGTTTGTGCCCATGTTGAACCCGTCGTCGTCCGTATTGGTGAATTCGCACTGCTCCACCAGCAGTTTGATGCGATTGTTGAACACCATGGAACCGCCCGACGCAGAAAAGCGGCGTCGTGAATTTGGAGGAACCATAACGCGGAAGCGGCGGAAGACGATGTCTCCTTCGCAGCGGTTGATAAAGAAACCCGCATTCGCCCCGCATCCATAATAATCGACATCTTCGATCTGCACGTTGCGCGAGCGATTGAGCGAAAAGCCGGCCCCGCGATACACATTTTTCCAGATGACAAACGGCTTGCCAACATAGACAGCCTTGGGCGCGCGGGATAGCGCGAGCCGGAAGCGGCGTGGGGCCAGTTTTTCACGTTTCTCGATCAGCGGCGGCCACGGGGCATCGTGATCCCAGGTGCCTGTATCGGGGTCGCTGAAGATCATCATGAAATCCTGGCGCGCGATGTATTGCGAATCTGGATCGTCGTAGCCCTCATCGACCACAACGACCACGGCCTTACCGTCCGGGTCTGCAGATTCCACCATCCCCTGCGTAAAGACGAACGGATGCCGGTCCATTTTCAGAACGCTGATTCCGATGTCGCTCGAATCTACCACGCAGATCATGGCTTTTGTCGGATCGGTGGCGATAATGATTGTTGCGGTTTCGCCTTCGAGCCGGATGCCGCTGGCATGTGAAAACTCCATGTGACATTTGCTCGCGGGCGTGATCGGATTCAGCCGGTACCTGCCCGCCGGGATCGTAACCACAGTGCCGGGCCCCTTTCCTCGAGCCGCCTCGATCGCCTTCTGGATTGCCGGTGCATCGTCGGCAATGCCATCGCCTTTGGCGCCGTAATCCCGCACATTGATACGCGCCGCCGAGGCGCAGCACATCGTTCCCGCAAAAAGCGCAAATGCTAAGCTGCACACAGGTACAAAGAGCCGGATCATGCTCGCAGTATACACCAGAACAGTATTGTAGACATAGTGAATGCATGTAGTGTACGATAGACCCTAGAGAGCTGATAAAGACAAATGATAGCCTCGCCAATTCTTTACGCAGTGGCTGCACAGCAGTTGGCCGAGGCGCGCAGGGCCATGGCGCCTTGCGGAAGGCTGGAAGCGCAGTGCCGCCCAGGTAATATTGAGGACGCACTGGAGATTCAGCGCCGCGTTCGCATCATTCTGAACCAGTCGGTGGGTGGATGGAAATGCTCCCTTCCTGGCCCAAACGTGGTGGCCGCTCCCATTTATGCTCCCGATATTTTCACCTCGTCCCCCTGCCCGGTAATCGCGGATGGCGGTCTGGCGCGTGCGGAGCCGGAGATCGCATTCGTGCTGGGTTGCGATCTACCCGCACGGGACTCCGGCTATAGTGAAATTGAAATTCATGACGCCATTGCAGAAACGCGGTTGGTGTTGGAACTGGTTGGAGGCCGCTACGCCGAGCCCGCCGGCCTGTCCTTTCCTGAGTTGCTGGCCGATCATCTTTCAAACCAGGGGCTCTTGGTGGGCCCGGTAATGCGCGTTGACCCGGTCGAAATTCCCGGCGAGTTTCCGATCGCCGTCGAGGCGTGCGGCGCAGTGTTGATGAAACGCGACGGCCGGCATCCCGATGGCCATCCACTGCGCGCCTTCCGCGCACTGGTGCAGTTTTTAACCCGCCAGGGTGAGGGTTTGACCAAGGGGCAGGTCTTCATAACCGGCTCCTACGCCGGTGTTCTGCATCTTCCTATAGGCAAGGCGATTCGTGTCGGGTTTGGAGATATGGGCATTCTGGATGTTGAGTTCCGAGCCACCAAGTTGAGTCACTCGGACCACACAGCGGTGTTGAGGACTTCATGAGTTGGCTCACCAAGTGTGTAACGGAATTATGCACGGTGTAGACACCATGCGGGTATACTGGTACCAATGAGAGCGAAAAAGCCAAAAATTACTATTCCGGCAGACAATCGTTCCATGCGCGAAAAGGCGTATATTTATATACAGAGAAAAATCGCCGCGCGGGGACTGATCGGCGGGAGCCCTATCTCCGAACTTCTGCTGGCTAAAGAAATGGGGATTAGCCGCACGCCGATTCGAGAGGCCATGGGCCAATTAGTCGCAGAGGGATTGCTCGAGCAGATCCCCAACCGCGGAGTCGTCGTGGTGCAGTTGAACCGCCGCGATATTATCGACCTTTACGAGTTGCGCGAAGCCCTGGAAGTCTACGCGGTCAGCAAGGCGGCCCAATATTCAGTCAATCCATCCGATCTTGCAAGGTTGCAGGAACTGGCTGACGGTGTTTTGGTGTTCAAAGCGGAATTGGAAAAATCGGGCAAATCCGCTTTGGATTTGCAGCAGATGCACCGTTTCGTCTCCTGCGATCTCGCCTTCCATACGTTGCTGATGCGCATCGCCGCCAATCGGCGCATCCTGAAAGTCGTCAATGAAACACGTCTTCTGATTCGCATCTTTACGATGCACCGCGACGGACACAAAATTGCGGATCTGGATCAGATTTATCGCTATCACAACGAGGTGGCGCAGGCGATTGCGCGGCAGGACCGGGACAGCGCGATGAGCGTCCTTTCCGAGCACATCCAGACAAGCTTAAAAGAGCGCCTCGAAGAGTACGACCATTGGGAGCGGGAGATGTCGCTGCGCGAGAGTGAACCTGTTTTCTTCGACATGTTTAGTCCCGCGGTGAGTTAGCTCGAAGGTGCATCATGTTTCAAATGCAGCTTGACAGGACGGTGTTTCTCGCAAGTCTTGTTCAGCCGTCGCGTAACAGTTGCGCATGCCTGTCCATGTCAATCGGGGCACTTTCGTATGCTGCGCCTGGTCGAACACTTCACCGCTCTGGGCTTTACCACGATCGCCCGACGAGTAGAACTTATGCAACGAATTCAAACAATACTTATTCTCTTTCTTGCGCTGACTCTTGCTGTATCTGCGCAGGTAACCACCAGTCAGATCTCCGGGGTCGTCAGAGACAGTTCCGGCGCCTCTGCCGCAAAGGTCCAAGTGCGCCTCATCAACCAGCAAACGCGGCTTACGCGAACCACGGAGACGAACGCCGAGGGGTACTACATCGTCTCCAACCTGCCTCCCGGCGAATACCTCGTTCACATCGAGCACACCGGATTTAAGACCTTTGAGCGGTCCAACATCGTCACCAGTTCCGGTGACCGCGTGGATGTCAGCCCCACGCTCGCGCTTGGCAACATGACGGAAGTCGTATCGGTTGTTTCCCACGGCGAACAGGTCGAGACTGAGTCAGGCACCGTGGGCCGGTTAGTAGACGGTGAGCAGGTCCGCGAACTCGCTCTCGATGGCCGCAATTTATTCCAAATGGTGATGCTGCTTCCTGGCGTGTCCGCAACCACCGACCAGTTCGACCGCGGCGGCATTGCAACCGGCAGTATCGCCGATTTCAACTTCAATGGCACGCGCGCCACCTCGACATCTGTCATGGTGGATGGCGGCTCGAACCAGGATACCGGCAATATCACTGGCCAGACCAACAATGTCAGCGTCGATTTTGTGCAGGAAGTGAAAGTCGCGTCCAGTTCCTACAGCGCCGAATACGGGCGCAACGCGGGCGCTCAGATCAACTTCACCACCCGCAGCGGAACGGAAAAATATCACGGCACGCTGTTTGAATTTTTCCGCAATGACAAACTGAATGCCCGCGGCTTCTTCTCCCCCACCGTGGATGTGCTGCGGCTCAATCAGTTCGGCTGGAATCTGGGTGGACAACTCTGGATTCCAGGGCTTTTGAAAAAAGGAGACCGCAAGATCTTCTTCTTCGTCGGCCAGGAGTACCGCCGCCGCATCGACGGACAGACTCAGCGCACAACGTTTCCCACAGTGGCGCAGCGCTCCGGCAACATCGGCGGTACGGCTGTTCTCCGCTACCCGCCGAATTTTCCGGTGACGTCGTTGCGCGGCCAACTCATCCAGGACCCGTCCCGGGCCACGGCGTCCAATCCGAACGGAAACAACATAATGCCGCGCCAATATATGACCGCGAACGGCGTTGCTACGATGAAGATCTTCGATGCGATGCAACTTTTGTCTTCCAGCTATACGGACCAGGCCGTGGGCAACAACACGGTCTTTCAATTGGCCAACACGGACATCCGGCGCGAAGATATCCTGCGCGTCGATTATCAACTGTCACCGCGCAATTTGATCTATGTCCGTTATCTTTACGATCGCGGCAGCGGCTATTCGCCGTATGAAATGGGCGCCATCCCGACCTTCCAGGCAACGCGCTCCAACGTTAATCCAAACGTGCAACTGGCCTGGACGGCGGTGATCTCATCAAAGTCGGTCAATGAAGCGGCCATCGTTTCCAACTACTTCAATCTCTACCGGGCGCAGGTGGGCGCGCAACGTCTGCCGCAGACCTATGGAATGAACATCGGAGAGCTCTATGGCAATGAGGACCAGACTTACGGAATCCCGTCCATCGCCATCTCCGGTTACACCACCATCTCCGGAGCGCGTGACACGCGGAACTCGCCCGTCTACGATTTTTCAGTGCGCGACAACTTCAGTCACATGATTGGCCGCCACAATCTGAAGACTGGCATTCTGGCCATCCGCAATCGAAAGAATCAGCGCGTGTATTTCACGACAGGCAGCGTCAGTTACCAGACCAGCGGAAATCCGAACACCACTGGCAACGCCCTGTTCGATACTCTGCTTGGGAACTACTATCAATACACAGAGACCGATAGGGAGAAGTGGACCCCCATCCGCATGACGCAAATTGAAGGCTATGTTGCCGATACGTGGAAAGTGCGCTCCAATCTTACTCTCGATATCGGCGTCCGCTATCAGTTCCTGCCGCCGCCGTACACTACCGACAATGGCATCTCAACCTTCATGCCGAACCTGTACAATCCCGCCAATGCCCAGCAGGTGATCCCGACAGGTACGAACGCAGGCCAATTGCAGCCCGGCGTCGGGCAACCGGCAAACGGAATTGTTCTCGCCGGGACCGGTGGCTTGTCACGCGGGTTCTATGACAATCAAAACAAGCTCTCCCCGCGATTCGGGTTTGCCTGGGATCCATCGCGAAAAGGAACATTCTCCGTTCGCGGAGGCGCGGCTATTTATTATGACCGCATGAACGTAGGCGATTTGAATTCCGCCGGCGGTAATCCTCCGTTCGTAAATACAGTTACTTTGTATAACGGCGAGTTCGACAATCTTGCTTCCGGGCGATCCGCTACCTTTCCTGTCGCTGTCGCTAGTTTCCGGCCCAATATCGTCGCTCCGGCAACTTACAATTGGAGTTTCGGAATTCAGAAGAAACTTCCCTTCCAGACGCTGCTCGACGTGAACTACGTCTCCACGCAAGCGCGGCACTTACTTCGGGAACCCAACATGAACACAGTGACGCCGGCCGCCCAGTACGCGAAATCGACTTATAACATCAACGCTTTGCGCCCTTATCAGGGCTACACCAACATTCTCCTCTGGGAAACCAGCGCCTCTTCCAGCTATCACGGCTTGCAGACAAGCGTCTCGCGCCGCTACTCGAAAACGTTGACCTACTCATTCGCCTATACGTTCTCCAAAGTGCTGACCGATGCCAATACTTCCGGTGACACGCCGCAGGATATAACCAACTATCGTGCCGAGCGCTCCCATGCCAGCTTCGACCGCAATCACGTCGCGGTGATCTCATACATCTACAGTCTTCCAAAGTTGACTAACTCCAATAACTTGCTGCGCAATGTGGCAGGTGGATGGCAACTTTCCGGAATCACGCAGCTTCAGTCGGGCGGTTGGGTTTCGCCGTCGATAACCACGCCAACCGGAACCAGACGTCCCGACCGGGTGGGAGATGTGAAGTACCTCGATCCGCGTCAGGTGCAGGTATTGGTCGGCGGCAACGGCGCTAAAACGGCTGGCAACTTCTACTTCGACCCGACTCCCGGCACAACGTTCACCGCCCCGGCGCCCACTGCATATGGAAATTCCGCGCCATTCATCATACGGGGACCGGGCCGGCACAACTGGGATATGTCGCTGTTCAAGAACTTCCGCATCCAAGAGAAGCTCAATGCGCAATTCCGCGGAGAGTTCTTCAACGTATGGAATCACGCGAACTTCAGGAATCCCAACGTCACGGCTTCAGCGCTTGCCTACGGCACAATCACGGACGCAGGTCCGCCCCGCCTGGCGCAGATTGCGTTGAAGCTGACGTTTTAGTTGAACAGAATCGGTCCGGGTGGCGCGTCAGAGCCCCGTAAGGTCCAAACGGGCTTGCTTTTGCGATTGTCCTTAGTATATGTAGAGCGCAGGAGGTACGAGTGCTCAAAACGATTCGGATCATACGCACTGCTGTCATTGCCATTCTACTTGGGCTCTCGGCCGCGACGCCGCTTGCCGCGTGGAATGAGCGTATCCACGAAAGCATCACGCGGGCGGCTATCGCGGCCCTTCCGGAATGGCAGCAGAAGCAACTGGCAGCGGTCCGCGATGTGCTGGCGACGCGCTACTCGCTCATCCCGGATATCTGGATCCTCCCGGAAAACCGGAAGGAGTTCGGGCCGCTCGTGATGCTGCCGAACGGCGAGCGTTTCAACCACCTGCCCAGTGACCGTGAGCACAACTCGCTGACCATTGGCTACTACGCCACGAAGACGATCGAAAGCCTTCGCGCCGGCCGTCTGGACGAAGCTGCACGCTGGGCCGGTTGCCTGCTTCACTTTCTTGAGGATTGCAGTTCACCGGCGCATACGTTTCCCGGCGATAACCAACTCGGCATGTGGAAAGACCTGTTTCCCGTGCCTGCGGAATTCCGGGATCGCCCGCTGCACGGTTTAGTCGAAGGGGGAGAAGCGCCGGTTGTATTAGGCGCCCGCCGGCCCATCCTGCTCGGTACCGGAAGCGAGGAATTGACTTTCAATCTGGTGGAGCGGCTGAACGAGGTGGTACTCCATTCACGTGGCCAGTTGTTTCCAATTCTGCAGGGAGTATTCCGCAATGACCAGGCGGCCATCGCTCGCGGCCGCTTGCGCGCCGCCGAGTTCGACGCCGCGATGGTCTCCGATGCGCTGTACACCATTCTCAACATCGCGGCAGGGAAGATCGATCGCCTGGAGGCGACGGGGTTGGAGACGCGCGGCGTGGAAACGCTCACACCTCTCGAAGTGGTTCACCAGTCGTATTACCCGCAATTCAGTTACTTCTCAGACCCGTACTTCGGTTACCCTTTGCGCGACGGCATACTGGCCAACGGAGAGACGCGCCGCAAACTGGCCCTCAAGATCTCGCAAAGCGGCGAAGTGGTGCGACGCGAGTTCGAGCGCGGCATCGGGGCGGGCACGCATACACGCCTCACGTGGGCTCTTCCGGCAAGAGTATACGACCGCTTCGAAGCGTTTGTGGGACTGCACGCGGACTTAGGCCTGGAAGGAAAGATTGTGGTCCGCATGTATGTGGACGGCGAAGCCGTATGGTCGAGCGGCGAGATGAGCGGCGGCGACGTTGCTCAGCGCATTAGTGTACCTGTCTGGGGAAAGCGCGAACTTGCACTTAGTTTAGAAAGCCGTGCAGCTAAGAATGGTGGCAATTACATTGTGGTGGCCGAACCCACGCTGCACAAGGCCAAGAGCCCTCCGCCCGAAGGGCGAACGCCGTAAGGCCGACAATGTCCACCACAAAAAGGAGTCAATTTATGATTACGAATTCATACCGATGGCTACTGCTCCTCTCCATATCCTGTCCTCAAATTCTCGCTCAATCGGCCCAGATCTCCGGAAAGGTGGCTGACCCCAGCGGGAAGATGGTCGCGAAAGCCGAAGTCACGGCGATCAACACCGAAACAGGGCTGCGACGTAAGACTGCAAGTAATGAAGCCGGCTACTATCTGATGCCGGCCATGCAGCCTGGTGAATATGAAGTAACTGTCCAGGCAGAAGGGTTTCGCCAAAGCAGCCGCAAGGGCGTCAGGCTCATTACCAATGAGCAGCAGCGGGTCGATTTCGAAATGCAGTTGGGCGCGCTGTCGCAAGAGGTGACTGTGAGCGAGACCATCGGCGAGCGCGTCGACGTTGATACAGGCACGCTGGGTAGACTCGTCGACGGAGAGCAGGCGCGGGGCATCGCTCTGAATGGCCGCAACCTGGTGGAATTAATGATGCTCATGCCCGGCGTCGCCACGCTCACAGACGACTTTTCCACCGGCACCAACACCTACAACGGCTCCCTCGGAAATTTCATTGTGAACGGCCAGCGCTATGCCTCGACCAACGTGACGCTGGACGGAGGGTCTAACACTGACAACGGCGCTCCCTCCTCGCAAACCAATCCAGTGAACGTCGACTTTGTGCGAGAAATGAAGATGTCTTCCGCAGCGCCGAGCGCGCAGTACGGCGGCAACGGCGGGGCGCAGGTGAATTTCACCACCCGCAGCGGGACCGCGCAGTTCCATGGGACTGTGCTCGAGTTCTTCCGCAACGACAAGCTCAATGCCCGTAGCTTCTTCGCACCAACCACCAAGGACAAGCTGCGCCTGAATAATTTTGGTTGGAACTTAGGCGGGCCGATCATCGTTCCCCGCCTCTCGACGGCGAGTCAGAAGCGGCTGTTCTTTTTTGTGGGGCAGGAGTACAAACGCCGGATTGACGGAACCACTTTCCGGTTGACGCTTCCTACGCGCGCGGAACGCAGCGGCATTGCGAACGTCTCCACTGCCACAGCGCTTCGTTACCCCTCGAACTACCCCGTACAGGCCCTTCGCGGCACGCTGATCTCCGATCCTTCGCGTGGTACGGCTTCCAATCCGAATGGCGTGAATATCATGCCGCGGCAGAACATGACCGCCAACGGCCAGGCAATCATGAAGATCTACGACAAGCTGGAATCCATGGCGAGCCTGTATGCCGATCTGCCTTCCGCTAACAATGCAACCTTCCAAACGCCCTTCAGCGACATCCGCCGTGAGGATATTGTCAAGCTCGACTATCAGTTGTCGGCCAAGCATCAGTTTTCGTTCCGCTATCTCTACGACGTCGGCAACTACATCAACCCTCGCGGATTCGGTGCGACGCCGACTTTCAACCTCGACCGGTACAACACTGTGCATAACCTCCAGGGCACGTGGACGTGGGTAACTTCACCGAGAACGCTGAACGAGGTGGCCATCAGTTCCAATCACCTACGGCTTCTGAACACAGGAGTGGGCGAGACCAGCATGCCGCAGACTTACGGCTTGACTGTCACGGAACTTTTCGGGAATCACTACTCGGATATGTATGGCCTTCCGGGAATCAACATCTCCGGCTATACCGGCATCACCGGCTCTCTATACGCGGGATCGCCGATGTGGACAGGCTCTATCCGCGACAACTTCAGCTACCTGCGTGGCAAGCATACCATCAAGTTCGGCGGCCAGTTCTTTCGAGATCGGAAAAACCAGTGGAATTACAGTCTCAATTCGGTGACCTTTAATCCGAGCGGGAATTTGTATTCGACCGGCTCGGGGCTGATGGACTCATTCCTGGGAAACTACCAGCAGTTGACCGGGACTGACCGGATCGTAGCGACTCACCTGCGCTTCTCGACGGGTGAGCTTTACATTGCGGATTCAGCGAAGCTTGGACGGAAGCTAACGCTCGATATGGGCTTGCGTTTCCTCTACGCCCAGGCGCCATACGCGTCCGACAATAACAACTCCACGTTTCTGCCCACCGCCTATGACCCGGCCAAAGCGCAGAGCGTGATCGCAACAGGCGCCGATGCGGGCAAACTCGCGCCGGGAGTAGGGCAGCCGTTTAACGGAATCGTAGTAGGGGGCGACGCCTATCTGGATGCCAATAACGCTCCGGCGGATCCGCAGGCAAAGAACCTGTTCCGCGGACTTCCTCGCGGATTGTTTCCCGATCAGAAAAAGTTCTCTCCACGCTTGGGGATGGCCTACGATGTTTTCGGAAACGGCAAATTTGCAGTGCGGGCTGGGGCGGGCATCACATACTCGCGCTTTCTCACCAATTACGCCGGTTCGAATCCGCCGTTTGTCAAATCCGTCACGCTGTACAGCGGGAATTGGAATGACTCCACGAGCGCCACGTCGGGAAGTTTCCCGGTAGCCGTCACCGGCACACGCCTGGACCGCGTTTACCCGGCCACTTACAATTGGAACTTCGGCATACAGCGGCAAATGCCGTTTGGGACTTTGCTCGATTTGAATTACGTCTCCACCCAGGGACGGCACCTGACGCGGACGCCCAACGTCAATCAGGTCACGCCTGCGGTGCAGTACCCCAATCGCACACTGAACGTCAACTCACTGCGTCCGTACCAAGGGTACACGAACCTCAACCTGGTGGAGAATAGCGCCGCCTCCAATTACAATGGCCTGCAGGCCGGGTTGACTCGGCGTTTCTCCAAGGGCCTGACCTACAGCGTTGCTTATACATTTTCAAAAGTGCTGACGGATTCATCGGATGACGGAACCGGCGTCGAGAACTTGTTGAATTACCGTGCGGAACGGTCGCATGCCAGTTTCGATCGCAATCAAATTCTGGTGCTGTCGTACGTCTACAACCTACCGTTTTTTGAGCGGCAAAAGGGCGTGGTCCACAAAGCGCTGGGGGGCTGGACGCTCTCCGGGATTTCGCAATTCCAGAGTGGCGCCTGGCTGACTCCCGCCTTTTCCACCGCGGTCGGTACGCGGCGTCCGGATCGCGTTGGCAACGTCCGCTACTTCGATCCGCGCCAGGTGCAGACACTGATCAGCGGCAGCGGGGTAAACTCCACGGGCAATTACTATTTCGATCCTACACCTGGCACGACTTTCATCGCGCCTCCCAATGACCAGTACGGCAATTCGTCGCCGAACATCGTGCGCGGGCCGGGCAGGAACAACTGGGACATAGCGACGTTTAAAAACGTCGGTTTGGGCGAGAAATACAGTATTCAGTTTCGCGCCGAGTTCTTCAACATCTTCAACCACGCCAGCTTCCGTAATCCGAACATGACGGCGAATGACCGAAACTACGCCACGATCTCAGACGCAGGCCCGCCGCGACTGGTGCAATTCGCTCTGAAGCTGCTGTTCTGAACTTCCGATTGCCAACGACGTGGACTTAGGGACCATATTATCGTGATTACTCATTTACTTGCCGCTGCAGTGGCGCTCCTGCTTTCAACCTGTCGCGCCCAGGATGCAGTGGGGCGTGAAATCGCGCCGTGGCAACCGGGGACGATGGACATCCATCAGATCAGCACCGGCCGCGGCAATGCGGCGCTCTATATCTTTCCCGATGGCACCACGATGGTGGTGGACGCTGGCGAGATTCAAACGCTGACACAGCGCCATACGGGTCCGCGCCCCGATGGCAGCCGCAAGGCAGGCGAGTGGGTGGTGCGCTACATTCGCCACGCGCTGCGGCACGATCCGCAACCGGCGCTCGACTACGCATTACTTACGCACTTCCACGGCGACCATATGGGCGAGGTTGCCGGTGGTGTGCCTGACTCACGGTCGGGCGTATACAAACTCGCCGGCATCACACGCGTCGGAGAGGAACTGAAGATCGGCAAGTTGCTGGATCGGGGCTGGCCGGATTATCGCTATCCCGCTCCGGTTGACGATGCGCACACAAAGAACTACCGCGCCTTCGCCCACTGGCAGGCTGACCACAATGGCGTGAAAGTGGAACGGTTTCAACCGGGCCGCAATGACCAGGTAGTGCTTCGCCGCGATCCGAAGAAATACCCCTCGTTTGACTTCCGCAACGTTGGCGCAAACGGGGAGGTATGGACCGGCGTCGCGTCGACAACGCGCAATCATTTCCCGCTTCTGGACAGTGTTCCGCAAGCCGACTGGCCTACTGAGAACATGTGCAGCATCTCTTTCCGGCTCAGCTTTGGCAAGTTCGACTTCTTCAGCGGCGGCGACATGCCGGGCATCCCCATGCCAGGCTGTCCGCAATGGCACGATATTGAAACGCCAGTTGCCAAGGCCGTTGGTCCGGTGGAGGCGGCGATTCTCGATCACCACGGTTACATCGACTCAATGAATGAATTCCTGATTGCCGCACTGCGGCCGCGCATCTGGACGATCTCCGTTTGGGATTCCGGCCATCCCACGTCGGCGGTGTGGAATCGCCTTCAATCGAAACGGCTCTACCCCGGTCCGCGTGAGGTCTACGCCACTGACGTTCACACCGGAGTGCGCTCGGTCATAAACGGCATCGGATACATGGGGACGGACCACGGACACATCGTGATCCGCGTCGGTCCCGGCGGCGATCAATTCCGCGTGGTGGTAGTCGATGACGCATCCGAAAGCCATCGCGTGATCAAGGTGGCGGGACCGTATGAGTCGCGCTGATGGTGTTCGCCCTGCTGGTCGCTGCAGATTTGTGTAGTTCACGAGGGAACAAATGCCCATTGCACGCTCCATCTTACTTTTCCTTTTTCTTGCACCAGTAGCGAACGCGTGGCACGATCCAGTACACGAGTTGATCACGCGCGTCGCGCTGCAATCGCTGCCGCCATACATGAGGCAGCTTTGGGCCGGGGAAGCCTCGAATCTGAGCTCCCGCTACTGCCTTTATCCCGACTTCTATCACAACGCGGAACCCGCGGAAAAGACGCGGATGAAGATCTTCTGCGAAGTGAGCGGGAGACCAATTCACAACGTGACCTGGAAGCGAAGCGAGGACATTCAATCGCTTGAGTACCTGCTAGGCAAAGTCGCAGATAGTATCCGCTCCCGGGACCCTGAGGCCGCGGCGCAGTATGCCGGGACGCTGGCTCATTTCATCGAAGACAGCACTTGTCCGGCCCACTCGCTCACTCCGCCGGATTCGCCGCTCAGCCTGATGAAGGAATTACTGCCTCCACCGGCGGGAATGCAGGATATCAAGTTGCACACCGTGATTGAACGGAGTTCGCCAGCGTTCGACCTTGGTTCGCGCTCGCCGCAAGCCGCCGGCCGATCTGTACAGCAGGCCGCCGCGGCCCTGTTGGACCGTATCTATTCGGCAATTCGAGTGAATAGAGCCGGGTTGATCGAATTGGTTCGGGCGACCTATGCGAACGACCAGGCAGCCATGGACCGGTTCCGGCTACGCGGCGCCACATCAGGCGCCGAGATACTTGCGGACGCCTATTACACGGCCTTTTCGCTCGGCGGAATTGCCGCGGCTGCCGCGAGCGGACAGGCGCCAATGGATCTCTCCGATGGAACCTATCTGTTGCCGAGCGGCTGGTCGCTTTCACCCGCAGGCCGGCAAGTGGCGATAGGTGGACTGCCGTTGAAACTGGCCTTGGTCGGGGAAGATCGCTATGCGGTGGTCACGAGTAATGGCTACACACAACACTTCATCGGCTTGATCGACCGGACAAGCGGTGCGATGGTGCAGCGCATCCCCATTAAGCAAGGTTGGTTCGGCCTGCTGGCCAGCCTCGATGGAAGGCGGGTCTTCGCCTCAGCGGGGGCGGAAGACCGCATTCTTATTTATCAATTCACTGATGGTAAATTGGCAGCATCTGGCGAGATCAAACTGAAGTCCGGCACGTTTGCCGCTGGAATGCAGTTGGGCAGGAATGGCCGGCTCTACGTCGTTGGCAATCTCAGCCACACACTCGAAATCATCGAGGTCGACAGCGGCCGCGTCATCGCCAGCGTTCCGGTTGGCGTGAAGCCTTACAACTGCGCCATCACGGCTGATGAGAAGACCGCGTATGTCACCAATTGGGGTGGAGACTCGGTTGCGGTCGTCGATCTTGGTTCGATGCGTCTGACGGGAAATATCAAGGTCCAGGACATGCCGAACGATCTCGTACTGGCTCGTGGCGGTGACCGCCTTTTTGTCGCCAATGGAAACCGGAACTCCGTCTCCGTCATCAACACTGCGACCGGATCCGTAATCGAGCAGATCGACGTGGCACTGGCGCCAAAGTCCCCGCCGGGAAGCACGCCCAACGCGCTGGCCCTCAGTCCTGATGGAAAGACTCTTTACGTTGCCAACGCAGACAACAATGCCATCGCCGTGGTTGATGTATCGGCCAAAGAAAAGAGCGCGCCGCGAGGATTTATCCCAACCGGCTGGTATCCGACTGCGATTGCGATGTCCGGTGATGGGAAACGCTTGATCGTCGCCAACGGTAAAGGCAGTCGCTCGCGTGAGAACGCCTCGCTGTGGACGAAGGGCGAGAGCGATCCTAACGGCAGCAACAAAGGGTACATCCCCGGACTCATCGAAGGTACTGTTTCCTTAATCGATACTCCGGACGCCGCAACACTGGCCCGGTATTCACAGCAGGTTCACCGCAACTCGCCTTACGCAAGCAATAGGACCGACCCCAAGGCGCCTTTCCTCCTTGGACCCAAAAGCCCGATTCGGTATGTCATTTACATCATCAAGGAGAATCGTAGTTACGACAGCGTCCTGGGCGACATGAGGGAAGGGAACGGCAGTCCGGAATACTGCCTGTTTCCCGAAACGGTCACGCCGAATCATCACGCTTTGGCCCGCGAGTTCGTCCTGCTCGACAACGTTTACCACAATGCCGAGGTGAGCGCGGATGGTCATCATTGGGTTACCAGTGCCTATGCGACAGACTATGTAGAGAAGTTCTGGCCAAGCATGTACGCCGGGCGAGGCAGGAAAGAACGCCCCAGTCTGCATGACGATCCGGCCGCGTTTTCCAAAGGCGGCTTTCTCTGGGATTTGTGCGCCCGTGCAGGCCTTTCCTATCGCAGCTACGGGGAATTTGCGCGGATTCAAGGTGCACCTCCAGGCCAGGTTCGTCCGGCGACTCCGAGTCTTGTGGGCCATGTCCACCCAACTTATCTTGGCGCCGATGCGATCAGGACGTTTTCCGATCGAAAGCGGCTGGAACTCTGGTTGGCTGAATTCCGCCAGTTTGAGAAGAAGGGCGATATGCCGAGGTTTCAGGTGTTATCGTTGCCGGGGGATCACACGGTGGGCACAACACCCGGTTTACCCACGCCGCGCGCCATGATGGCCGAAAACGATTACGCCTTGGGCCAGATTGTTGAAGCTGTGTCCAAGAGTCGCTTCTAGAAGAACACTGCTGTTTTTGTAATTGAGGACGACACCCAAGGTGGCCCCGATCACGTCGACGCGCACCGTACCGTCGCATTGATGGCAAGTCCATTCGTCAGGCGCGGCTACGTCGACAGCAGAATGTATTCCTCCTCAAGCGTTTTGCGAACCATGGAGATGCTGCTCGGACTCGGCCCGATGAGCCAATTCGACGCCTCGGCTACGCCAATGTGGGCGGCATTTCAAAAGCAACCCGACTTGCGAACCTTTTCCGCCAAGCCGGCTCAAGTGCAGTTCGATGAAGTGAATTCCCGTTCCGCATATGGCGCCCGACGCTCGATGGAACTGCCGCTTGACGAAGCGGACGAAGCGCCCAATGACGAGTTCAATGAGATTCTCTGGAAGGCGATTAAGGGCGAAAGCTCGCCGGCGCCGCCGCGAAGAGTCGCAACGTTCGTCTTGCCAAGGAACTAGGCTGTGCTGCCGCGAAGACGACTCGGTACCTTGCTAATTTGTAAGAACTTACCACATAATGAATACGGTTAGAATACGGTATGTATACGGCAATGGATTCCTCAGAGCAGCGTCGAACTATTCTTCAATCAGTTCATTGTCCGAAATTGTCATCCTGGAGAACTTGAAATGAAACGAAGTATAGCTATTGCGAGCCGAATCGCCATTCTGGCGCTCGCGACTGCCAGCACAGTGTATTCACAGGCCGTCAACGCCACGCTGGTGGGAACGGTCCAGGACAGTTCAGGGGGAGTGATTGGTGGTGCGCGAATCGCCATCGTCGAATCGAACACGGGAGTGGCGCATGGGGCGGAAACCAACACCAGCGGGAATTTCACCTTCCCTAACCTTCCACCCGGCCGCTACACCGTCTCAGCGGAAATCGCTGGCTTCAAGAAGGAGATGCGCCCGAACGTGGAGGTGGCTGTGAATACCGTCACCCGCGTCGACCTCCGCCTACAGCCTGGCAATGTGACCGAGTCAGTCGAAGTGACAGCGGCTCCGCCACTGCTACAAGCCGACAGGGCAGACACCACCAGTTCCATCGCGGCCGTTATGGTGGAAGAGTTGCCGATGGGCGTCAACCGCAACTTTCAGAGCCTGCTGGACCTGGTGCCAGGCACCACGCCCGCTACGTTTCAACATTCGCAGTTCTTCAATGCCACCAGTTCTCTTCAGACGCAATCTGGCGGCCAGATGCGCCAGGCCAACAGTCTTCAACTGGAAGGTGTCGACAACAATCAGCGCTCTAGAAACCTGCAGGTTCTGATCCCGCCGGCCGAAGCCATCCAGACCGTTGATATCTCCACCAGCAATCACGATTCGGAACTTGGGCTATCGAGTGGCGCGCTCACCAACGTGATGCTCAAATCGGGCACAAATCAGTTCCACGGCTCGGCCTACGAGTTCCTGCAAAACAGTGACATGAACGCTCGGGCTTTCTTCAACCCTTCCGTCGGCCACCTCGCTTATAACTACACGGGTGGCAGCCTCGGCGGCCCAGTCCGGAAGAATAAGTTTTTCTTTTTCGTGGACTATCTTCACAGCACGACCCATGAGGCGAATACTAACTTAGTCACCATCCCGTCCGCTGCGTTTCGCGCAGGAGACTTCAGCACCCTCGCGACGCCGGTGTACAATCCGTTTACCGGCGATGCCAACGGTGCGAATCGGACCCCATTTCCGAATAACCAGATTCCCGCCAACCTGATTAATCCGGTTTCGGCCAAGATCAACGCATTGCTTCCGGCAACGAATCAGCCGTTCAAGGAATCGGCTCCCAGCAATAATTATTTCGCCTTGTTGCCATTCCAGAAGACCACGAATTCGTTCGACGTCAAAGCCGACGACAACATAACTTCAAACGACCGGTTAAGCGTCCGCCTGAGTTTTTCCAGGCCGGAGATCTTTCAAGGTCCCATCTTCGGCGACGCCGGCGGCCCGGCCCAAGGCGCATTCCAGGGTACCGGCCTACAGCGCACCTACAGCGGCGGGTTCAACTACACCCGAGTGGTCTCAAGCACTCTGATTACCGAAGTTCGCGCCGGGGTCTCGTACTACCACAACGAAGCGGGCCCGTCCGATTATGGAAAGAACGACGCGGCCAGCATCGGCATTCCCGGGGTCAACATCACTCCCGATACCAGCGGGATGGTCGGAATCAGCGTCGGCGGCTTTTCCAGCCCGATGGTGGGATATTCGCCGAGTGTCCCATGGGTGCGCTCTGAAGCGAATATCGATGTCTCCAATATCTGGAGCAAGACATTGGGCAACCACACCATCAAGTTTGGCGGGGACCTGCGGCGGCTGCGCGACAATCTGATGCAAGGCCAGACCTTTTCCCTGCGCGGCGTTTATAGCTTTGGTAACAACCAGACTACGATCCCCGGCAAATCGACAGGCGTCGCAAATGCTTTCGCGAGTTTCCTGCTGGACCAGCCCAGTTCCGTCGGCCGCGACCTGAATACCTATTTCCCCGGAATGCGATTGTGGCAGCTTTCGGGTTTTGTTGGCGACCGCTGGCAGGTATCTCCGAAGCTGACGTTGAGTCTCGGGCTGCGATGGGAGTTTTCGCCCCCGGCCACGGCGCCGTACCCAGCGGGATTCTCGAATTACAACCCGGCCAATAACACTCTCGTGATCGCCGGTGTGGGCGGAAATCCGTTGAACGGTGGAGTCGAGACGCAGTACAAGAACTTTGCGCCTCGCCTTGGAGTTGCCTACCGTCTGTCGCGGACTACGGTCATCCGAACGGGTTTCGGCATCAGCTATACCTCCCAGTGCACCGACTCAAACTGCCAGCAGTGGAATTATCCGGTCAAAGCCAATAACAACTACCTGCCCGCCAACAACAGCCCCTACACTCCCGCTCTGTTGCCGAATGGCCAGATTGCGACATTCCAGTTAGGAATGCCTGCACCGGCGGCGATTAACATTCCTTCGAATGGCATCATTACCAACCCTGATCCGACTTCCGTCTATACCGTCACGCCGACCAGGTTCAAAATTCCTTATGTCGAAGCGTGGAATTTCGCTGTGCAGCAAACCCTGCCCTACCGGTTTACAGTCGACGTTGCCTATGTAGGATCTCACGGCGTGGACATTTACGCCTCGCCCAACCTCAACGCCGGCCTGGTCATCGGTGCAGGTGCACAGGGACAGCCGCAGTATCCCCGCACCGTTGCGACCACCTTGTGGTCGCGGGGCTTTTCATCCAGCTACAACGCATTGCAGGTAAAACTGGATCGCCGCTTTGCCGCCGGGCTTGGAATCACAACCGCGTTCACGTGGCATAAGTCCATGAGCTTTCAGAGTGGGGACGATGGCGGCTTACTGTTCTATCTTGATCAGCATCGGAATTACGCCAGGGCCGATTTTGACCGCACGCTGAATTTCGTCCAAAGTTACATGTATGACTTGCCATTCGGCAAGGCCAAGCGCTGGCTGCCTTCGGGCCCTGCGGCTACCATCTTCGGGGGGTGGAAAGTGGCTGGCGTCCTGTCTGCACGCACCGGGACTCCGCTCACCTTCACCGCGAATGGTGGAACACTGAATCTGCCCAGTTCTACGCAGACAGCAGACCAGGTTGGCGACATTCAGACCCTTGGTGGTATCAACATCGGCAATCCCTGGTTCAGCACGTCGAGCTTCGCGCAGCCGGTTGGGGCGAGATTCGGAACTTCCGGAAGGAATACCTACAGCGGGCCCGGGTTGTTCGCACTGAATGGCTCGATCTCCCGGCGAATCAACCTGACGGAGCGCTACCGCCTGGACGTTCGTGGAGAGGCCTTCAATCTAACAAATACCGCGCAGTTCTCCAACCCAAGCACCAACATGACCAGTTCTACTTTCGGCTATGTCACCGGCACTATCGGCAGTGGCACGGGTGTCAACGGTACGGGCGGAGGAAGGGCAGTCCAGTTGAGTGTAAAGGTCGTATTCTAAGTACAGACATCCTGACCTCGACGGGGAATCCGCCGGAAAAGTGGAAAGCAGAATGAGCTAATGCTTGGGGAGAGTTGCGAAGCGGTAAGCGAGCGAGCGACACTGAACAAATTCGCTATGCCACAACTTCAACTGCCGATTTTCCCGGCCGGAGTCGTAGAGATCAACCGTAACATCGCCGTGCAGTGCAAGGATGGGATGGTAGTGTATGTCCACGGACACTTGCCTACCTATCATCATCAATCGGACAACTTGAAGACCTTTCGCTACTACACCAGCCAGTTGATTGATACCGGAGCGGCGAAGGCTCCTGAGATCGCGAAAGCCTTTGGGGTGCCGTTAGCGACGGTGAAGCGGTATGTAAAGGTTTACCGCGAGCAGCGAGAGGGTGGGTTCTTCCAGGCGCGGTCGAGGCAACGAAGCGAGACGAAGCTGACCGATGAGATCAAGCAGCAAGCGCAACAGTTGTTGGAAACGGGTGCGAATGTGGCGGAAGTAGGACGGCGCTTGAACGTGCTGCCGACGACGCTGCACAAAGCGATCCGGAGCGAGCGACTGGTCGTTAAAAAAAAGCGCTGACGGCAGTAGTCGTACCAGCCAGCACCAAAAGCGAGCGGAGCGTTGAAGACAAGCAAGCGCCGATGGGAAATGGCACTACGCGCAGCTTGGAACGGATGGCAGCGGCAATGGGGCAACTTGAATCGGCCCCAGTACGGTTCGAGGCGGCGGTAGACATTCCAAGCGGAGGCGTTCTACTGGCGTTGCCTGCGCTGTTGGCCACCGGACTGTTGCGCTACACACCGGACTTCTACCAACTCCCGAAAGGTTTTTACGGAATCGAAAGTATCTTCCTGCTGCTGGCGTTGATGGCGTTGGCGCGACTGACCGCGATCGAGCAGTTGCGCTACATCGCACCCGGCGAATGGGGTAATCTGCTTGGCTTGGACCGCATTCCGGAAGTGCGCTGTCTGCGGAAAAAGTTGGAGGTGCTTAGCCAGCAGGAAGGGCAGGCCGCCAAGTGGAACGCCCAGTTGGCCAACGACTGGATGGGGCAACTTCCCGAAAGCGAGATGCTGTTCTACATCGACGGTCACGTGCGGGTCTACCACGGATCGCAAGCAGAACTGCCGCGGCATTATGTAGCGCGGCAACGGTTGTGTTTGCGCGCCACCACCGACTACTGGATTAACGCCATGGATGGACAGCCCTTCTTCTACGTGAACAAGGAAGCCGATCCTGGATTGTTGGCCACGCTGCGGCAAGATTTAGTGCCGTGGTTGGAGGCCAACGTAGCGATCCCGGCGCCGCAAATCGATTCGATGGCGGCCGGCCCGCTGGTGCAAGAGTTGAAAGCACATTGTCAGCCCTGGTTCACCATCATCATCGACCGGGAAGGATATAGTCCGGCCTTCTTCACCGAGATGGAAGCCAAGAGAATCGCCGTGTTGACCTACTACAAGTACGCCGGTCCGGACTGGCCGGAAGAAGAGTTTGCCGTCCAGGATGTGAAGCTGGCGGGCGGCGAAACCGTGGAAATGAAGTTGGCAGAGCGCACCACCAGTTTGAGCAAACAACGACAGGTGCGAGAGATTCGCAAACTCAGTCAGGGCGGCCATCAGGTAGCTATCGTGACCACCCACCGGACAATGGAGACAGGGCTGCTGGCGGCGGCAATGTTCGCCAGGTGGTCGCAGGAAAACTTCTTCAAGTACATGCGGGAAAACTATGGATTAGACAGCTTGGCGGAGCATGCCGTGGGACCTGTTCCTGCTACTGTTTCCGTAGTCCATCCCGAGCGCCGGAAGCTGGATGCCAGCATCCGCGCACTGACCGCTGAACAGAACCGCTGCAATGCAAGATTCGGATCGCTCAATGTGGAAGGTCCGATGGAAGCCGCCACGATGGCCCGTTATCTGAATCAGAAATCGGAATTACTGCAGCGCCGGGAGGAGATCAAACTGGACTTGGACAAGCTGAAAGCGCAACGGAAGCTGACGTCGAAACGGATTGCCATCAAGGACCTTCCGGAAAGCGAGCGGTTTGATCGGCTACTGCCGGAGCGCAAACATTTTGTCGACACCATCAAAATGATTGCCTACCGTGCCGAGACAAGCATGGTTCATGTGCTCCGCGAGAAACTCGCGCGGCACGACGATGCACGTGCGTTGTTACGCAGAATCTTCGACAACGAAGTGGACCTGGCGCCAGATCTTGTGGCCAAGACTCTCACTGTAAGGTTGCACTACCTTTCGCATGACGCGCAGGATGTCGCGGTCAGCCACCTGTGCCAACAACTCAATGCCACCGAAACCGTCTTCCCTGGCTCGGATCTGCGTATGGTCTACGAACAACTTGGCTCGAAATAGTTTCCGTCGAGGTCAGGATGTCTGAAGTAGCTGTGGAGAAATCCATGAACCGCGAAGACAACTGTCTCCCGTGGCGGGCGCTTACCGCTGCGGGAGCGGCCGCGTTGGTTGTGCCGCGTCAAAGTGAAAGCTGGACGCCGCCGCAAGCGGCAGCGCGGGTATGAGGGGGCGCAAATACGGGCGGCACGTTCCTATTAAGCCGCACCCCGGCGGCGGCAGCTACGTCCGGCCGTTCGCCGGAGCAGCGGCTCTCCAGCGCCGCGCGGCACCTTCCCCTGGTTCCGCATCCGTCCAATAACGGGCGCGGAAAGCCTGCTCCAGTTTCTCCCACCCCCACCACACATGCGTCCGCATCGCCTGGGCTGCTCGTGTGGAATCCTTGCCCACGACGGCGCGCGCCAGTTGCGTGTGAAAATCGGCGGGCGGCGGTTCATCGCCTGAGGCGACGTCATAGACCCAGTTCAGGACCAGCACCTGATTCCGCTCGATCAGCCGCCGCAAGGCTTCACAGCCGCCGGTCTCGGCGATGCGCAGATGAAACTCGACATGGTAGGAGTGAATTGCGTACAGTAACTGCCCTTGGGCCGGTGCGCCAGTGGAGCTACTATGCAGCCGGTCCAGGTGAGCCGCCCGTTCGAGGATGTCGCGCCGTTCGGGCGGAGTGGCGACCTGCGAGCACAGGCGGGCGGATTCGCACTCAAGGGCGGCGCGCACCACAATGTGGCCCTTCAGATCCTGCATGGTTGGGACCTTAACCCGGGTTCCCTTGCGCGGCTCGGTCTCCACCAACCCGTCCATTTCCAGCTTTTGCAGTGCCTCTGAGACCGGCACGAGGCTGATGCGAAACTGCTCCGCAAGATCCCGCCGCTTCAGTGGCGATCCCAAGGGATAGTCTCCGCGAAGAATGCGGTCCCGAATCCGGTGATACGCTTCGTCCGAAAGCTTGCGGGAAGGGCCAGCCGATTGCGCTCCGCTTTCCATTTCCTTCACTGCCATATGATAAGGCGTCTGTTTTGACATGTCAAACAGTGCAACCTTCTTGCATCGTTTTATTGGATGCAATATACTGTATTACGAATTGACATGTCAATAGACATAAAGAACAAAGCGACGATGCGGCGGCGTAAACTGCTCACCGCCGCATGGCTCCCATTCACCGGACTGGCCACCGCTGCGCCACCACCGAAGGAAGAGATGATCGCGCGCGTGGAAGCGATTCCGGTGTCGATTCCTTATAAACGGACCTTCGTCATTGCACGCGGCCAGGTGGCCAAAGGGGGCGCCGCGGGGACCTACGTTTTCGTACGCATCGAAACATCCGGCGGACGCGTTGGCTGGGGCGAGACGATTGCGCTGCCGAGCTGGAGCTACGAAACCGTCGAGAGCATCTGCGCCGTGGTGCGAAACAACCTCGCCCCGATAGCGATTGGCCGCTCCCCGTTCGATCATGCCTGGTTCGAGAAGCAGTTCGACAGTACGCTGGCGCCGGCTGTGAGCAATGGTTTCCCGTTTGCCAAGGGAGCGTTTCTGACCGCCGCTCTCGATTTGGCAGGACAAATATCGAACGTCCCAGTGCACCGGCTTTTCGGCGGTAAGTTGCGCGACACCGTCGAGTTGAGCTTCGCGCTCTCCATTGACACACCCGCGGAGATGGCGCGCGCGGCTGCGGAATCCCCGGGCATCAAGTGTTTCAAAGTGAAAGTGCAGGGCGACGCCGCACTGGATATCGAACGAGTGCGCGCCGTCGCCGCCGCCCGTCCGGACCTGGCGATCTGGATCGATGCCAACCAGAGTTACCGGCCGGTGCATCTGGAAGCGTTCCTGCGTGGGATCCGCGATGTGCCGGGAGTCAAGTGTCTGGAGCAGCCCGTTCGCAGCGCCGACCTGCTGGGGATGAAACGGGCGCGCGAGAAAATGTCGATTCCGCTGGCAGTGGATGAGGGTTGTTTCAGTCCCGCGGACGTGGCCCGCGTGGCAAAGATGGAAGCGGCCGACCTGTTGGTGCTTAAGATCGCCAAGAGCGGCGGCCTGTGGAATTGCTGCCGCTGCGCGGCGATCGCGGACGCTCACGGACTGGGACTGCTGGGCAGCGGTCTCACCGAAAGCGGCGTAGGACTGACGGCGACGATCCACCTGTTCTCGACGCTGGAACTGTTGTTGCCCCCGGAGTTGAACGGGCCGCGCTTTCTTGCGGACCTGCTAGTGGATGGATTGGAAGTTCGCGGGAATGTAGTTACCGTGCCGGATGGTCCGGGCCTGGGCATCCGGGTTAAAGAGGAACAGATTCGGAAGCTCGCAATCCGGGCTTGAAAAGGAGTGACCATGTTTCGATACGCTGCTCTTGGTTTCTTGTGGATTCTTCCACTTTTTGCGCCGGCCCAGGAAGTGACCGGCTCTATTACAGGCGCGGTTTCCGATTCGACTGGAAGTCTCATTGCCAAAGCGACTGTCCGGCTCGTCTCCGAAACGACCGGGGCGATCCGCAACGCGCCGTCGGATACCGAAGGGAACTTCGTGTTCTCAGCCGTCACGCCGGGCTTCTACACCGTGAGCGCCGAACATCCCGGGTTCAAGAAGTTCCTGAAACAGGGGGTGGAACTGACGCCGGGGGCCACGATCGATGTGGGACGCCTGAGGCTGGAAATCGGGGCGATCACCGAGTCGGTCACCGTCAAGGCTGAAGGCAGCATGGTGCAACTGGGCTCGAGTGAACGATCCGGCATGATTACCAGCCAGGAGATCACCGACCTGACGATGATCAATCGCGACTTCACCCAGTTTGCGGAATTGCAGCCCGGCGTGGTGGCAAACCCCGGCGCCGACGTTCAGACGTTTAGCGCCGGTACGACTTTGAACGTGATGGGCGGCCGCACAACGTCGAATAACGTGTCAATTGACGGCGTGCCGGCGCTCAACTCCAATGCCCAAAACGTAAACTCGGCGATCAGCCTGGATGCCGTTCAGACCGTCGAGGTTAAAATGGCGAACTTTCAGGCGGAGTACGGCCGCAACAATGGCGCCACCATCATAGCCGTCGGCAAGAGCGGCACCACGAACTTCCACGGCGCCGGCTACTACTACCTTCGGAACGAAGACTTGAACGCCAACAACTTCTTCAACAACCGCGCCAGCGTGGCGATTCAGAAGTACCGCGTCTCGACGGCAGGCGGCAATATCGGCGGCCCACTACCCCTTCCGCGCCTGAAGACAAAGGGCAAGCTCTTCTTTTTCGTTTCCAGCGAAGAGATCCGGGAATTGCGGCCACAGCCCCTAGTCACGGTCACCGTGCCGACTACGCTCGAGCGGCAAGGCGACTTCAGCAAGTCGCTTGTTGGCGGCCGTATGCCGGTGGTGCGGGATCCAAACACGCAACTCGCCATACCGGGCAACGTCGTTCCCACCAGCCAGATCAACAAATCGACGCAGAATTACCTGAACCTGCTTCCGCAGGCGAATTTCTTCAACGGCGCCCTCAGTAACCAGAACTACAACTATATCTACTCCGAGAGCCTGAACATGCCGAAGCGTCTCGAAAACGTGCGGGTAGACTACAACATAAACGATAAGACGACATTGTATGGCCGTTTCAATTATTGGTGGGAAAACCAGCAGGGCGCCAACATAACGACCGTCAATACAGCTTGGGGGTGGCTGCCGAATGACAGTTCCTACACTACCCCGTCGTATGTCCTCCACCTGGCACGTATCATTAATCCAACCACGGTTCTTGAAGCGAGCATGAGTTATCAGCGCTTCGTGGAATCCGCTCCCGCGCTAACCGACGCCGCTTTGGCACGATTGAATCGGACCACCGCAGGGGTAAACATACCGCAATTCAATCCCTCGATTAACCAATACAATCTGGTTCCGGCCGCCTCCTTCGGCGGCGTAACCAATGCCGCCAATCCTGCCTATAACGCTCGTTTTCCCAAAAAGGGCGTGGAGAATACGTTCACCTGGAACGGCACGTTGAGCAAAGTGGTTGGCGCGCACGCTTTCAAGGCAGGACTCTATGCCGAACGTTGGCGCGACTTCAAAGGCCTGAATGCGACAAACTTCGCGGGGAATATGGCTTTTGGCGTCGATGCCAATAACCCGTTGGATACCGGTTACGCATACAGCAACGCCATCTACGGCGTGATGGATTCGTATACCGAATCTTCTTCACGTCCGCCCTGGTATGAGTACAAGACGGAAACGGACTGGTATGTGCAGGATACCTGGAAGGTTTCGCGCAACCTGACGTTGGATTTGGGCCTGCGCTTCGGCTGGGCGCAGCCCTGGCACAGCATAGTCGGAATGGAAGCGGGCTTCGTGCCCTCGACGTGGAATCCGCAACAGGCGCCGCCACTCGTCCAACCTGTCCTGGTCAACGGGAAGCGTGTGGGGAAAGATCCCATCACGGGCGGCATTCTGCCTGCGGTGACCATCGGAGCCGTGGCGCCAAAGGCCACCAATCCGTTTGACGGGTCGGTAGACCGGCGAACCAACCCCGGTTTCCCGTTAGGGATGCATACGTCGGGAGGAATTACGGCGGCGCCCCGCGTGGGCTTCTCGTGGGATCCGTTTGGCAAGGGAAAGACGGTTATACGAGGCGGCGGCGGAGTTTTCTATAACATGCAAGTCACCAGCGACTTTCAAGTCAAGACCCAAACGAATCCTCCCATTCAGACTAACCCGATCATTTACTACACTACGGTTCCATCGCTGGCAGCCGCGGGTGGGTATCTATTTCCAGGTACTACCTATGGCTTCGACCCGGACTACAAACTCGCCCGGGTCATGAATTTCAGCTTTGGAGTCCAACAACAGATCGGATCCGGAGCGGTGCTCGATGTTGCGTATGTAGGCGCCCTCGGACGTCACCTGCAACAGTATGAAGACATCAACGCCACGCCGTTTGGCACCAATTTCCAACCGCGCAATTATGACCCGACGTTCGCCTCGAACAACGCTGTACCGCCGACCGCGCTGCCCTCGGCGCTACTTCGTCCTTACAGTGGCTACACTGCGATCAACTTCTCCAGCTATGGCGGTAATTCCAGCTACCATTCTCTTCAGACCGCCGTTCGCCGCCGCTACAAGAACAGCCTGAATTATGGCGTCGTGTGGACATGGTCGAAGACCATGGGTACCGCCGATGGCACCAGCCTGAACTACGAAATGGCGTTGGTAAGTCATCTGCTAGGTCCGCATTGGAGCTACGGCAAGTTGTTGTTCGACCACACTCATATTCTGCGTGGTTATTGGACCTATCAACTTCCGTTCCCGAGTAGCCTGGGTGGCAATAAGATGGCGAAGGCAGTGTTGGGGAACTGGCAGGTATCGGGAATCCTCAAGGCGCAGAGCGGTGCCCCGCTGGGTGTCAGCTATTCGTTCTCGTCGGCGAAAGACGTAACCGGATCGACCGATACCGCCTTCCAGCGTGTGATTATGGTGGCGAACCCGATCCTCGCCAGGTCCGAGCGGAGTTTCAATCAGGCGTTTAACACAGCGGCGATCGCGGCTCCTCCATGGCAAACCTGTCAAGTGGCAAGTCCGCCCGCCATCTGCTGGGGGAACGCGCCTCATGACGTCTTCCGTGGCCCGGGCCTGAACAACTGGGATGTGTCGCTGTTCAAGAACTTCTCGATATACCGGGAGAGGTTGAAAGCCCAATTCCGCCTGGAGGGGTACAACGTCTTCAACCACACCCAATTCACCAGCGTGAACACCTCCGCCCAATTCAATCCGACCACCGGCGCTCAGACCAATACCGCGTTGGGCCAATATACCGCCGCCACAGGTCCGCGCCGCCTGCAACTGGCGCTGAGGCTCAGCTTTTGATCAGGAGTTTCTCATTTATGACAGATCAAATAATACACGCGCCGGCAACGGCGAACATCACACGCCGCCGGGCAATGGGCGCGGCGCTGGCGCTTCCCCAGTTGGGGCGCGCCGCGCAGCAGAAGGCTAACAGCAAGGTTGTGCTTGGCCTGATTGGTGCAGGCGGCCGCGGCACTATTCTAGCGTCGAACATGGCCGTCGTTGAGAACGCGGAATTCAAATACGTCTGCGAGGTGAACGCGGAGCGGGGCGAGCCACTGATGCGCAAGCTGGAGGAGATTCGCGGCAAGCGGCCGCAGCGTGTGGAGGATATGCGCCGCGTCTTTGACGATAAGGACGTGGACGCGGTAGTGATCGCCACGCCTGAGCACTGGCACGCGCTGGCGACGGTATGGGCGTGTCAGTCGGGCAAGGATGTTTATGTCGAAAAGCCGCCATCTCTCACCATATGGGAAGGCCGCAAGATGGTAGAAGCCGCGAGGAAATACAACCGCATCGTCGCCGTGGGCTTTGAGAACCGGAGCGGCCCTTATGCCGTCACAGCGCGCGACTACCTCGCCAGCGGAAAGCTCGGTAAGATCCAACTGATCAAAGTCTATAACATGCTGCCCGGCCCGAAAGAAGTGAAATCGCAAGCGAGCGGACCACCGCCGTCCGGTGTCGATTGGGATCGCTTCCAGGGGCCCGCACCGGAGCGTCCTTACAGTGCGGCCCGCCTGCGGAGTTGGGGTGATTACTGGGACTACGGCGGCGGCACGCTTTCCGGCGATGCCGTGCACCAGTTCGATCTGATCCGTATGGTGCTGGGTGATCCGGCGCCGCCGCGGGCAGTGAGCACCAGCGGCGGACGCTACGCGTTTCGCGACGCCGGCGAGATTCCCGACACTGAGATCGTTACCTTCGAATACCCCGAAATGGTGATGACCTGTGAGAACACCACCTTCACGCCCTATATGAGGAAATCGAACAGCGAAGAGAGGATGGGGAGCAAGTGGCCGTTTTGGCCGCAGAACGGGGAACGGATCGAAATCTACGGAACGAAGCAGATGATGTATTTGGGGCGGCATGGAATGGGGTGGCAGGTTCTGGATAAAGAGGGCAAAATTGTCGCCGAGGATAAGGGATATTTCCCGGATAAGTGGCACCAGCCCAACTTCATCGACTGTCTCCGCAGCCGCAAGCCGCCGAACTCGGAGATAGAACAGGCGCATCAAAGCGGCCTTCTGGTGCATCTGGGAAATATCTCCTACCGTGTGGGCTGCAATAAACTGTACTTCGACGCCGCCAACGAGAGGTTCACCGGCAGCGAAGAGGCCAACCGCTTTTTGAAGCCGGCCTTCCGCAAGAACTACCGGATTCCCGATTCGATTTGATGCCCCCAGGCGTGATGCCGGGTTCTCTACCACAAAGCGTGGAATTGTGGTTCTCGTAAATCTTGTTCCGACGCCGCGGAAGAGTAAGGAGTGCTTCATGGTGCTGGGAACATGTCTGACTGAAGACACCATCAGTTTCGTTTTTTTTTTGCGCTGTGAGAAAGAAAGGGCCCTGACGATTAACGCGGAGTATGGTGCGAATAGCAGTGAAGGCGACAGTGAGTACACGGCAGTCGCTGACCTCGAGGTTAGAGATGCAGTCTTTCTGTACTCGAGATGATAAATATTTGCAAAACTCATGGGTGCCAGTTGGAGTTCGCGAGTGAATCTCTGTGTCTTTTCTACCGGTTGACAGCCCATCGTTGAAGCAGGCTCCCGATCTATTTGAAAATGTGTGAGTTACCAGCCATGATTCTCCGGTTCGAATTGGAGCGTTTTCTCTGCCTGTCAATCGCTATTACAGAGACTTATGGAGAATGGGTTTAAAATCCCACTTTCCGGGGAGCCAAATTTCATTTGTGCGCCACCGTCGTTGGTTCCTCTTTTTTTTCTGTCACTTCCCCGGTTCGATACTCGCAGTTTTTCAAACGGTGTTTTGAGGGTGGTTTCTAACTCGCCGTGTTGCCACGTGGCTTTTGGGAGGAGGAGTTTGAGGAGTCGCCGCTGCTCGGCTGACCGCGGCGGCAACTGCTAGCGTTCCAGGACATGGTGAGCGACGTAGCCGGTGGCCTGCAGAAACGTATCAGTGGATCTACATTTCACCACGACCTGGTAGGCTTTGGGGAAGCCCGATAGTCCTTCGCGGAGAAAACGCTGGCGCAGGTCGCGCATCGAAGCGGCAGACGAGAAGAACTCGATCGCGGCCTCCACTCCGGTCGGCGTGACACCCGATATGACGACAGTAACAGCCCGGCTGTCCGCACCCTCCGCGGGAAGCACGGTGATCAGGCCGCAGCACCAACTCGGCTCGCCCGCCTTGCCGAAATCACCGACAAAGGGAGTGGAATGCGCTTTGTCTTTCTGGTCAATAACGACGACCCGGTTCAGCGGGATATCGAAGTCGATGGTCCAGCGCGCACGCTGTAGCTGCTGGTGCGCTAACATGCTGGTCTGACTACTACCAAACAGGATCGTGTTGCGCCCACGAACCGCTCCTATCGACGTTACACGCTCGGGAAGGAAATGGTACTCGGCCCCGAGGGCATGCAACATTCCCGCGACGGCCACCGCGGCCTTCATCTCGCCGAAATCGAGAGAGTTCTCGGTCGGATGCATGAAAAGCTCGGCGTCCGGTTTCAGCTCCCGCTGTTTTCGATAGATCGGGTACAACTCGGGGAGTGCCTTGAAACGGGGCGGTCCCCCCGGAGCCTGCTGCCAGGACGGGCGGACGAGCATATGCAGGCCCGACCCAATACAAATCTGGACGTTGGCTCCAAGGCCGGTCAATGGACCCCAGGCTTCGCGCACCGCCGGATCGATCTGCGTGGACGGCAGTGTCCTGATCCAGAAATACCCGGCGGCCAGCGTCGCCGAAATGGCGACCGCGGACAGGCATAGCACCAGCCAGGTCCCAGGCTGCTTGCGGGGCTTCACGGGCGGCTCGGGCTCATCCTCGTCCACTTCTGGCACCAGCGAGTCGCCTTGGGTTGGAACTGACGGGTCAAGAAACACCGGGACGTAGGAGCCCCTGGGAATGTCGATTTGCAGGGGTGCGTCCGGAGCTTCCTTCTCGTAGTACCGCTTCAGCCGCTGCCGCAGTTCGTAGGCGCGACTGCGGACGGAGGAGTCCGCACCGGGAGAATAGCCTTTAGGCCGGTGGAGCACGTCGACGCCGATCATGTACTCGTTGAGTTCCGCAGCGCGCCCGTCGATCTCCGTTTCGCAGACATACTGCAGAAAGCGCCGGAGCTGGTCGGATCGGGCGAACGTCTCGCTCGCCAGCACCTGCTCAAGCGCTAACCGCTTTTCGTTTGCTGTGAAGGTTTTGTGTGCCATCGCGGTGGACCGCCCATGCGTGCCGCGGGAGCCTCTTGATATTATACACCGGGGTTTTCGGCCAAACGATCCGAAATCGGCTTCGTGTGCGGCGAGCTGCGGTCCAGGGAACAGCGACGTAAACGAGGGGCGGCCGCGGCGACAACGCATCCCCCGGTTCGTCTCGTCGCCACATTATGCAGGGCATGGCCGACGTTACGAGTGAGAAGTGGTCCGGCCGTCAATTGTCCGCGACCAGCCGGTTGGTCGCTGGAGACCCGTACGAACTGCGCATCGCCGCGCATGGCTGGAAAGTAGCTGGGGTCGACGTCCCGCCATCCGTTCAAGCCACCATCAGGGACGACGGCCCGCTCGTCCGCGTGACGGTGCAGTCACCAACCACCGGTGTGGTCCCGTGGAAAGTGCGCTTCCGCCGTAATCCTGGCTCAGAGGCCCGACGAACAGATGGAGAAGCCGCAGGAGGGCAGGTCATAACCGTTAAGGATCGGCCGAAAGTGGGCGCAAAGTGCTTATACTACATGAACTTGCCGGGCGCGCATGCGGTACAGCATAACTCTTCAGGTCTCGTCCGCCCACAGTCGCACCACTGGCCCCGCGAACGGTTACAGCACACCGTTCGAGAACAGTCAGCGAGCGCAGTGGGTGGGGAAAGCAATGATATTGTTATGGAAAAGAATGCCGCTCCAGCGAAGTTTAATTGACGAGCACGGCACGCCGCATCAATGCGACCGTTCCTTGCGGCCATTGGACCTGGCTTCCGGCGGATGACGGAAAAGAAAGAGGATCAAATGCCAAGTTGCAACATGCGCCACTTCGGGCAAAGCCCGCACCATTCGGGGTCGATGAGAACGTATCTCGCCTTGGTTCGGTTTGCGGCCCTCGTTGCCGCGCTTGCTCTGCCGGGCTTCGGCCAAGGCACTACAGGAACGGTTGGCGGTCGTATTCTCGACTCCACCGGGTCCCCGGTCCCGGGCGCGGCGGTGCGTCTCGTCAATCAGGCGACTAGCGATACCCGGAGCTTGCAGACGGTGGATGACGGGAGTTTCGTCTTTATCAACGTCCAGCCGGGCACCTACACGCTGACCGCGCAAAGAGCCGGATTCAAGCGCTTCGAAAAGACGAATCTCGTCCTCGCCCCCGACGATCGGCTGGCGGCAGGCGATCTCAAGCTGGATGTGGGCGACGTGACCGAGACGGTCCAAGTGGTCGCCCAAGGTTCGGCTGTTCAGGTAGACAGTAGCGAACGTTCCGCGCTCATCGACTCGCGCCAGATCGCGGGTCTGATGTCAAAGGGGCGGGATGTGATGTCGCTTCTTCAACTTCTGCCCGGAGCGGTGGACGATACTACGCCTCTCGAAGTGCTGGGGTCGTTCAAGATTCCATCGATGGGCGGGTCGCGGAATTTGTTCAGCGCCCTGAATGTCGATGGCATTTCCGGCAACAACACGGGCGGCGACACCGGCCAAACACCCATCAATATGGACGCGATCGCCGAAGTTAAAGTCCTGACGAATTCCTACCCCGCCGAATACGGCACCGCCTCGGGAACGGTCGTCAACATCGTGACCAAAGGCGGTTCCCGGACGTTTAGCGGCTCCGCCTATTACTACAACCGCAACGAAGCATTCAACGCAAACAACTTTTTCAATAACCGGCAGGGAGTAGCGCGTCAGCGGTACCGGTACAACACCGTTGGCTACAACCTCGGTGGGCCGATTTACATTCCAGGGAAGTTCAACGCCTCCAAACAGAAGCTGTTCTTCTTCTTCTCCCAGGAAATTCTGCCCAACCAGAGTCCAAACGCGCTGCGCACCTTTACGGTGCCAAACGAACTCGAACGCAAGGGAGACTTCTCGCAAAGCTACAAGACGTGCACGACTGGAGCCGCTTGCCAGCTCTTCGTGGCGAAAGACCCCACCACCGGCCTGGCATTTCCGGGTAATGTCGTTCCGCAAAGCCGCATGGATCCGAACTCCGCCAAGTTGCTGACGGTCTTTCCCCTGCCGAACGCAACCAATCCCGCGATCACCAAGTACTCGTACAACTACCAGATTGCCGGCACCGCGGACACCCCGGCGATGCAGCAGATTCTGCGCGTAGACTACAACATCTCCGACAAGGCGCGGCTGTGGACCCGCGCATCGGGCCATGCCAGCCACAATAAGGGCACATCGAGCCCCCTTAACAGCAATACGTGGGGATCGGTCGTCGACTACCAGCAAAGGATGCCGAATTTCGGAGGCACGTTCACTTACATTTTCACTCCCACCTTGATTAATGAAGCGACGGCGGGTATGAACCTGTGGTTTGAGGACCAGATCATTTCGGACCAGGAACTCGCACGCTTGCAGCGTACCACCTATGGAATCAACATTCCGCAGGCATATCCGAAGAACAATCTCTTGAACCTGCTTCCCGCCTCGAGCTTTAGTGGCGTGTCCAGCCAGGCCCAAATCCAGTATGGAGGCGGCGGAAGATTTCCGGCTCAGTCCGATTCGAAGGCAATCACGTTCACGGACAATCTGACCAAAGTGTGGCGTTCTCACAGATTCAAGGCGGGCATCACTTATCAGCGGGGAGGGTTGAACCAGTGGCACCGCGGCGACCCGTTCGCCGGCTCCTTCGCTTTCGGCACTGACTCGAACAATCCGCTCGATACAGGCTACGCCTATGCCAATGCGTTCATCGGCGTGTACTCCACGTACACCGAAGCGACGAACCGTATCGATTTTAGGCCCGTCACGCCAGTTTTTGAGTGGTATGGACAGGACTCCTGGAAGGTCACCCGCCGCCTGACGCTGGATGTAGGCATGCGCTTCAGTTGGGCTTTGCCGGCAACCGTGGTCAACAAAGTGGCGGCTACCTTTGTGCCCTCGCTCTTCGACCCCGCGCAGGCGCCTCGTCTCTTCACGCCCGTCAAGGTAAGTGGCGTCAATCGGGTGATCAACCCGATCACAGGCGCCGTAGTGCCCAACACCTATTCGGGCCTGCAGGTGCCCGGCTCGGGGAACCCCGCAAACGGCATGGTGGCCTCAGGCACGAATGGATTCCCGAACGGCCTGCTGTTCAGCCGCGGCGTATTATACGGGCCACGGTTTGGTTTGGCGTGGGATCCGTTCGGGAACGGCAAGACTGCCGTCCGACTGGGCGGCGGCATTTTCTACAACACCCGCTCACCCGTCGGCGCCTTAGGCAACATGGCGCTGAATCCCCCGTTTGTCTTCAGCCCCACTTCCTACTACGGCTACGTCTCGCAGGCAGCCAACACCGGCGGCTTGCTCGCTCCCAGCACCCTGAACCCGGTTTACGATCCGCACGCCAAGAACATCTCTTCGTACCACTCCACATTTGGGATTCAGCGTTCGCTGGGCTGGGCTACCGTCCTGGATGTGGCCTACGTAGGCACCTTCGGCCGTCACCTTGGAGAACAGGTTCAGATCAACACCGTGCCGTACGGCGCCCAGTTCCTGCCACAAAACCAGAACCCGCAAACCAACACGCCGCTGAATGACAATTACTTTCGTCCGTATCCTGGCTACAACAACATTCCGCAGCAGATCTTCGAGGGGAACTCAAGCTACCACTCGCTGCAAACGAAACTGGATCGGCGATTCGCGAAGGGACTGCAGTTCAGCGTTGTTTATACATTTTCGAAAGCCATGAGTTATGCCGAAGGGGACAGCGCCACCACCGGCACCGAGGCTACGGTGGCGCGGTATCTCGATCGCAAATTCTGGAACTACTCGCTGGCTTCCCTGGACCGTCCCCACATCCTGACGTTCAGTTTCCTGTGGGATCTTCCGCAACTCGGGAGTCGAATCGGCCACCGCATCACGAAGGCGGTCCTCGATGGCTGGCAGATTTCGAACATCACGAGTTTTCTCAACGGCGCTCCGACGACGGTGTCAATGGGTACCTCTCCGGCCATCAACTTCGTAGGTGGAGGCGATGGTGTGAGGCCGATCATGATCGGGAATCCCATACTTCCCAAGAATGAGAGGACGTTCGACCGCTATTTCAACGTGGCCGCATTTGGAGAGCCAACCCCGCTCACGCCCGGTCAGATATCGTATTCTCCCACCTGGCTGAACTACGGCAACATGACCCGATTCCCGCTGCATGGACCCGGAACGAACAACTGGAGCACCTCCCTGTTCAAGAACTTCACCGTGCACGAGCGGTTGCGTTTCCAGTTCCGCGCGGAAGCCTACAACCTGTTCAACCACACGCAGTATTCCGCAGTGAACACCACGATCACCTTCAATGCCGCCGGACAGAACACGAACGCTGCCGCCGGACAAGTCACGGCGGCAAGAGCTCCGCGTGTGATGCAACTTGCGTTGCGTGTGGTGTTTTAGGAGAGAATGACTCAAGCCCGTTGGGAGGGCGCCCAACAGGCGCCCGCCGCAGCGGTCGGTGAAGGAGCCGGGGCACAGTCTCCTGGCCTAATCGCATCAAGGATTCGTTATGATGACCTACTTTGGCAGTAAGAAAATGAAAGCCCTACTTTGGTGCGGGCTCATTACCTGTTGTCTTCTGTTCTCCGCGCGGGCTGTAAGTCAAGGCGCCGACACCGCGGCCACTTCCAGCCAAGTCCGGGTGGAGAAGGACGTGGCGTATCTGCCGCCCGACCGCACCGAGAAGGCCGATCTGTATCTGCCAGCGCAGTTCGAACCTGGGAAGAAGTACCCCGGTGTGGTGATCATTCACGGAGGCGGATGGAGTGGCGGCGACAGAGCTTCGCGCCGCGAGATCAACATCGGCACCACGCTCGCCTCGCACGGGTACGTATGTATGTCGATCGACTATGCGCTCGCAACAGCTGACTATGCGGCCTTTCCTCGGAACATCCAGGATTGCAAGCGTGCGGTGCGCTGGCTGCGCAAGAACGCCGCGCGGTTCCAACTCGACGCTACGCACATTGGCGCGATCGGCGGCTCGGCCGGCGGGCACCTCGCAGCCCTCCTGGCCGTGAGCGGGCCCGACACCGGCATCGACCCCCCGGAGGATTCGGAATACTCTTGCCGAGTCCAGGCTGTGGTTCCGATGTATCCGCACTGTGCATCCTCGTGGGAAGCCGGCGCGGGGACTAATTTCGTGCGTTATTCAAAACTGTGGATGTTCGCCAAGTCGGTGGAAGAAGCGCCGGGACTATGGGATTCAGCCTCGCCGATCAAGCAGCTCTCGAAAGACGATCCGCCGATGCTGATTTTCCATGGCACGGCCGACAAGACGACCCCACTCGACCAATCGATCCGCTTGAACGAAGCGGCCAAGAAGGTAGGCGTGCCAAGCGACCTCATCATTATCGAGGGCGTTGGCCACAGCTTCGACCTCCAGCCGAAGCAGCGGGATCTCCGGCCGGCCGTGATTGAGTTCTTTGAAAAGCACCTGAAAGGGAAGCGGTGAGCGCGCCGCCGCTGCCGGCGCCCGAAGAGTACAAATTCAGTTGAGGAGAAACGCGATGAACATTTCCAGACGAGAGTGCTTCCAACTGGCCGCCGGGCTCTGGACCGCGAGCGCGGCATCGGCCAAGGTCCGTATTCCCGGGCTGCACATCGGTGTCACGGATTGGAATCTCGGGATGACCACGAAGGTCGAGGCGTTCGCCTTGGCAAAGAAGATCGGGTTCGAAGGAGTGGAGGTGAGCTTCGGGCGGCCGAAGCAGGGGGCAAGCAAACTGCCCATCGACGATCCAGAACTGATCGCGCGCTACCAGGCGGCAATGAAGGAGACGCGGATCAAGCTCTCCAGCATGTGCCTGGACGTCCTGCATTCCAACAACCTGAAGGACAATCCGCTCGGGCCGAAGTGGCTCGGCATGGCCATCCCGATCGCGAAGAAGCTGAAGCCAACATCCATGCTGCTGCCCATGTTCGGCAAGAATCAGCCACAGAATCGCGCGGAGATGGATGCGCTCGCCGACAAGCTGAAGGACTTCGCCAAGGAAGCAGAGAGGGCAAAGGTTGCGCTTGCGCTAGAGAACACGCTCTCGGCGGAAGACAACGCGCGCATCATCGAACGCGTGAATTCGCCCGCGCTGAAGGTGTTCTATGACGTCGGCAACGCGCTCGGTGCGGGCTTCGATCCGGCGAAGGAGATTCGCTGGCTGGGTAAGAAGCGAATCGCGACGCTCCACCTGAAAGATCGTGGGTGGCTCGGTGAAGGCAAGGTCGATCTGCCGGGCATCATGCAGGCACTCGCCGACATCGGCTATCGCGGCTGGGCGGATCTGGAAACCTCGAATCCAACCAAAAACGTGGAAGCCGACATGAAGAAGAACCTCGCATACGTGCAGTCTCTGGTGAGCGGATGAAGGCGAGAGCGTTGGTGAGCGCTGAAGGTAGTGGAGTACAGATTTGACATGAGACTTCTAATCGGCATTTTTCTGGCGGCGTTAGCTGCTCCTCTTTCCGCGCAGTTCCGGTTGCGGCTTCCTACCGAAGACGAACAAAGGGCGGTCCAGCAGGCGATTCGGGACCTTGCACTGGCTGCAAACCGGCGCGATGCGGCGGGGGTGAAACTCGCGTCGCCAGGGTCACTGAACGTGCGCGTTGCAGGGCGGCTGTTCGACGTCAACGGCGTCGCCCAGGGGTCAGAGCGACGCGACGAAGACCTCTCAATGGTGCAGGTGGCAAGCCTGGTACGGGATGTGCGACTGTTCGCCGAGGATACGGCCCTGGTAGGCGGGTACTTCCGGACGATGGGATGGCCGGGGGGTGAATTCGCCGGCGATTTTTGGGGCGTCCTGGTGAAGCGCGAGGGAAGGTGGCTGGTATCGCAAGTGCGTTGCGATCCGCATCTGGGCGACGCGATGTACTTCGCGGTGACGCCGGCGCCGGGCAAGGAAACGGGGTGGATCGACCTGCTCGCGGGCGGGCGGCTGGACGCGTTCACGTCGTTTTCCGGAGCGGCGCCGAAAACCTGGTCGGTGGAAGACGGTGTCCTGACGGTGGCCGGGAGTGAGGGCGGATCGATTCGGACGAAGGAGACGTTTCGATCGTTCGAGGCGGAGTGGGAGTGGAAAGTGCCCGCGAAGGGGAACTCGGGGATCAAGTATCGTATCTTCTATCTTTTGCGGGGCGATGCGGCGGCCTACGAATATCAGTTGGTGGACGATGGCGGGGACAAGGGCGCGATCGCGAACGCGACGGAGCGGTCAGGGGCGCTGTATAACCAGATTGCGCCGTCGAAGGCGGTGGTGAAGCCGGTGGGTGAGTACAACCGGAGCCGGCTGGTGGTGCGGGGGCGGCATTGCGAGCACTGGTTGAACGGTGAAAAGGTGGTGGAATTCGAGACGGAGTCGGACCCGCTGGAGAGTCCGCTGCTGGTGCAGAATCACGGGACAAGGGTATGGATCCGCGGGCTGCGGGTACGTCGGCTGGCCGAGGAGTAACTGACATCGCCGGGAACCAGTTAGCAGAATACGGCACCAATGAATTTCAAACACTTAGCGGTGACCAGTTCTAAAGTCGTCCACGATGGGGAGGCAGTTATCAAGTCGCAAACCTGCCGCTATCTTACTCATTTCATTACGTTACGCTGAGGGATTTTCGACCGTCTTGGGTCGGTTTCCCTCGCCCCCAAGGTGGATTCGAACTCTTCAAAGGTTCTTCAACCCGTTGCATTCCAACGCCTTGCAACACGTTGGCGTCGTCCTAACGGCGTTTCCCCGTGTGCGCCTGCCTGACTCCGATAGCCTCGGCAATAATCGCGGTCACGAAGCTGTTAATACTCACTCCCTCATTCTCGGCCTGAACAGTCAGTTTGGAGTAGAGCGTCCGCGGCAACCGTTGACGCCACTGTGCGGCTTCAATCCCAGGCTTTGGAACCTTCCTTCCGGACTCCTGGAACACGGCAACGCAGTCGCGAAGCGCTTCCCTGCCGTTGGCGATCGCTTCCTCTATGCTCTCGCCGTCGGACATGCACCCGGGGATGTCGGGGTATTCCACCAGGTAGCCGCCGCCCTCTTCTTTGGATAATGGGCGCACGGTGAACTGGTAAGCGTCAAGGCTTCGATTTGTTTTTGTTCTCATCCTGCTTCACCTCCACTGCATTGTCGATCAGCGCCAGAAACTGTCTGATGTAAACCGGCTTTATCGGTCGCTTCGC
>CAIRSA010000225.1 GCA_903881085.1 uncultured Acidobacteriia bacterium | reverse complement strand
GTTTTTGTATGAAGGCCGTAATGAATCCCTGGTTGGCGTCACTCCGGCTCGCATTTTGCAGGAATTGGTAGCGTAATAAGGAGTCTTGGAGTTGCCCACGCGGCCGGTTCTGTTACGGTGCGTTTCAAAGAGACTACGCTGTTTTTCAAAATCCTGGCCAATGCCGCTTACATTGACTGGAACGACGCGGCGCATTTGGGGTCTGACACCTTTTTTCGGCCGTTTTTGCCGAAAATGGGCTGTCTGACCCCAATTGCCCTCAACAGGAATTCCCAAAACACAGCGCACCAAATCGGAAGCTCGCCTCATCAACGCAATGTAAGCGACATTGGACTATCCCGCGCCCAGCGGAGCAATGGAGCTAAGATAGGAGTATGCGCAACGAATTCACCGCAATTGTGGAGCAGGATGGGCCATGGCATATCGCGTATTGTGCTGAAGTCCCTGGAGCAAATGGTCAGGGATCAACCCGGGAAGAATGCCTTGCAAATCTTCGAGAATCAATCTCTCTGATCCTCGAACACCGGCGGGAAGAATCGTTTCGCTCTTTACCCCCGGAAGCGAAACACGAGCTTGTTGTCGTTGGATGAAACGCGAAGCGTTGATCCGCCACCTTCGCCGATGCGGTTGCGTCGTTCGCCGGGAAGGCAAGGAACACTCCCTTTGGGAAAACCCGCAAACGGGTCATGCAGAAGCCGTTCCGAGGCACGTCGAAATCGCCAACCTGCTAGCGAAGCGGATCTGCCGCAAGCTTTCCATCACCGATCCGCCCGGCTAACCGTCCGGTTAGATTTCTACCGGGCATGCCCCAAGCCCGGGCCGTGATTGCTTTGGGATGCATATACTGTTCAAAGGAGACTGCACATGGGAGCGGCTATAGCCATTTACGTCGCGTTGTTCGTAGCGATGTCCCTTATTGTCCTTCCGTTACTGTCCGGAAACCAATGCAAAGCAGCGCACGACAGGGCGCGCGCCTGCCGTCTGGCTGAGCATAGGCTGAATGCAAGACTCCTGAGACTCAACATTTAATACGTTCCGAAAGACTTTCCGCATCGGATTGTTCTCATCTGCTGAAATGCAAAATGTCCGGTGTGCTTCGGGATTGCGGATAATGCTGATCTGATGCGACGAAATCTCTGGAGACTGGCGGCGATCATATCGAGTTTGCCAGCTCCCGACATCCGTAGTCAGTCCCCGACTCCGCAGGCGCGTCCAACCGTCCATCATCCTGGAAAAAGCAGTTGGATGGGCTTCAGCGAATTCGCACGACGCCGCGCATTTGGGGTCTGACACCTTTTTTCGGCCGTTTTCGCCGAAAATGGGATGTCTGACCCCAATTGCCCTCCACCGCAATGCCCCAATGAACCACTCACCCAATGGGTTACGCCGCCTTCATCCGCAATCGAATGCAAATGCAGAAGATCGCTGCATCAAACCCAGTCCAACAGCTTTTTCTAAGTTATTAACCGGCCAATTAGCTTGCACCTGAAGATTCAGCGTAAGCGCTTTATAATCAAGCGATTGGCCGGTTTCTAGGGTCATTTCGATGTCGTCGCAATCAGTGAGAACAGGTTACCGGTTGGCGGTGCAGGGATGTCGCTGCGAGGCGGTTCTCTTCTCCGGCACTTCGATCCAAGCCGACCAACAGGCGCCAATCTACGACATCAAACGGCCTGAGAACATGACCGAAGAACGCCAGTCCCGCCTGCTCGATATGGTGAAGCAACTGAACCGGGAACAGAAACG
>CAIRSA010000224.1 GCA_903881085.1 uncultured Acidobacteriia bacterium | reverse complement strand
GGTGCATTTTCACCACTACATCAATATCGGCCTCGAGGCGCTCCTGCACGTCAAAGAAACGCTGCCGAATTGTCGTATTGAAATGACCCTGCACGAGTACCTGGCTATCTGCCATCACTACGGGCAGATGGTCACGAAGCCGGCGCTCACCTTGTGCTATGGGTCGTCGCCGAGAAAATGCAATAAATGTTTTCCGGAGCGGCCGCCAGAAGACTTTTTCCTGCGTAAGCGTTACATCGAGCGCTTTTTTGATCTGGTCGATGCGTTCGTCTCGCCGAGTCACTTTTTGGCCGCTCGTTACAGCGAGTGGGGCATTGCCAGCAACCGCATCACGGTGCGCGAAAATATCGTCTCTGTGGGTCCCCAAGCCGACGTACCCACCAAGCCGCCACGAGCACCCGCTGCGCCGCTGCGCGTGGGCTTCTTCGGGCAGATCTCTAAACTCAAGGGCATCGGCGTGTTGCTCGACGCCGCCGAAATCCTGGCAGCGGCCGAAGACCCGCGTGTGGTGTTCGAAATCTATGGCAGCGATGAGGGCCAACCGCCGGAGTTGCAGGCGGAGTTTCGTGAGCGGATCGGCAAGGCCGGGAAAAACGTCATTTACTTTGGGCCCTATGCGCGCGAGCAGGTGAGCGCCTTGATGATCGCGCTCGATGTGGTGTTGGTCCCGAGTATTTGGTGGGAGAACTCGCCGCTGGTGATTCAGGAAGCTATTGCGGCAGGCGTCTCTGTACTGTGTTCGAATATTGGCGGAATGGAAGAAAAAGGCCGCGAAATCGGAGTGGTTCGAACCTTTCCGGTTGGAAATGCCCGTTATGTAGTTAGTGAGTTACTTTCAAACCCCATCATTCATAAAGATGGAACAGGACACGTTAATAGCGACCGTGTACGTGATTTACTGGAAACCAAACTACGTAATCCCTGACGCCGATATCGTCAATGCATTCGAATCAAAACTTTAGTCACTCACAAGGATCAATTGTGTTTTACAAGCACTTTTTAAAAGAGACAAAAAATTTCTCTTCTGCCGATTCCAGTGGTGCGGTCGAAATCAGTAAAGATCTCTTGCGGCAACTACTGATCGCGGCACTTCGACAGAAGACCACTGTAGACGAAAAGTATTATTTGGCGAGATATTCTGATGTAGCAAAGGCTGTTTCGACAGGGTCCATCGAGAGTGCCAGTGATCATTGGTACGAAACCGGCTATTTCGAAAATCGCAGTCCGCGAAAGATATTGGTGGATGAAGAATACTATTTGCAAGCCAATCCAGACGTGGCCAAGGCTGTGGCAGCTGGGAAATTAGCATCCTGCCAAGTGCACTTCGATGAAGCTGGATTTAGCGAAGGTCGCGCGCCGTTTGCCGGGTTTTCGCTCATCTAGCGGTGATGCGCATTCGCGTAGGGGTGGAATTGCTGCAATGACAGACTTGGATCACGAGATGCACGTTGTCGCACGGGAGTTTCAGCCTAAATTCTATTGTGCTGAATATCCGGATGTGTCCTCGGCCGGCGTCGACCCATTGCAGCATTTTTGCGCGGTAGGGTGGCGGGAAGGGCGTAATCCCAATCCCAATTTCGATGTCATCAGCTATTTGCAGGTGAACTCGGACGTGGCGGCAGCCGCCATCAATCCATTCCATCACTACCTCTTTCACGGTCGGGCAGAGGGTCGCCCCGTCGCCCAAGCCGTCCGTCCGAGCGTACGGACGCGCCTACTCTTCGGCTTGGAAGTGGTGGACTGGGTTGAGCAATTGGGCAACCTTGTCAATAGTGCTTACTATCAGTCGCACTTAGAGCAAAACCTCCATCCGGGCGTCAATCCGGTAGCCCACTTTGCCTACTGGGGATGGCGCGATGGCAAGAGTCCCTCGGACAAAACGGACATTCGGCGCCTTCGTGCGACCTATGCCGCTGCCTCGCGCTTGTTGATCAATCCCTGCATCGCCGAGATAGCGGCGAACCGCGGGTTCTACATTTTTAGTGTCGATGCCGGCGAAGCGCCGGTCGTTACCTCGGCGCCAGAGTCCGTCTTGGTTGATGGGAGCCTAGAAGGGTCGGACCTGCAGCGCGACCAAGCCGCGGATCAAGAGTCCGATGCGACATCCTCTGTCCGCGCGGAATTTGATTACGGGTATTACCTCCACCGCTATTCTGATGTGCAGCAGGCCGGGATCGATGCGTTTGACCATTACTACTACACGGGTTGGCGAGAAGATAGAGATCCGAATGCTGACTTTGACACTCAATATTATCGGGAAACGTATGCCGAGGAACTCTCAGAAGGCGTAAATCCGTTCTTCCACTACTTAATGGTTGGGCGAGCTAAGGGCTACCAGACGCGCGGCCAAGCGGTTGAGCAGCCTCCATCGGCAAGTGCGGATCACTCTATTCGGGAAGTTATTCGAGCAGAGTTTTCGGAAGCTTATTATTTGTCGACTTATGCGGATGTGCGCAAGGCCGGCGTTGATGCGTTCGAGCATTTCGCGAGCACAGGATGGCTGGAACATCGCAATCCGAATTCGGCATTCGATTCTGCATTTTATGTGTCTAGAAACGCGGATATCCGCGACGCTGGCATTAATCCGTTCTGGCATTACCTGGTGGCCGGCCGGGCGGAGGGGCGTTTGCCCGTTCGCCCCGGTGGCTACCGGCGGGACTTGATTGAAAAGGCGCACGAAGCCGCATTAAAGAAGGAACAGTACACGCAGGCCTCTGGTCGTAATCTAACCGAGAAGGCGTTGCTAAAAGCCGTGCAAGGCCAGGTCGCCAGCCTGTGCGGGGACGACGGCGTGGTAGTGTCCCTGAGCCATGACTGCTACGTCCGGGTCGTGGGCGGAACGCAAATATTTATTTCCGACGAGCAGAAGCTGTTTAACGAGTATGGCTTCCATTACGTGCATGTCTCCCCAAAAAACGGCCAACTAGCGCTCGCTGCGGAAGACGACAATGATGATTTTCTAATCGCCGTAAACGGCACCTATGTAGGTGCGGCATCGTCGCGCGTGATGCTCAAAGTACTGCAGTCTGTCCTAGGCCAATTGAAGGCGCCTGAAAAATACCTGGTGTTGCACAGCTTCTTTGGCTTCACGCCGGCGCAAATCACCCGTATTGCCGGCGTCTTAGCGCCGCAACGTTCGTTTTACTGGACACACGACTATTCAGCGCTTTGTGAAGGCTACAACCTGCTGCGCAACGACCTGCATTTTTGCGGCGCGCCGCCCCCTACTTCTATGGCCTGCAGGGTGTGTCGGTATGGCAAGGGACGACTCGCGCATATCGAACACGTGAGTGACCTGTTCAAGCAATTGCAGTTTGAGGTCCTCGCCCCGTCTGAAAGGGCGGCCGACATTTGGCGAGGCGGCGCGCAATTTAAGGTTGGGTCGGTACGGCCACATCCGCACTGGTCATTGAAGGCGCGGTCTGCCGTTAAATCGGCTGCGCGCAAGGGAAAAACCACCCGTCATGGCAAGATGCCTACGCGTCCCATCCGGGTGGCCTTCATCGGCTACCCCAACGCGAATAAGGGTTGGCAGATTTACAAGGATCTGGTGGAGTCGGAGAGCACGAGCGGCGCAATTCAGTTTTACCATCTGGCGGCGAACGAAACGCCAAGTCATCTGGGCTGCACCTTTGTGGTGACCGAAGTGACGCCTGAAGAGAGAACTCGAGCCATTGCCACGCTCATTGAGCATCAGATCGACGTGGTCTGCATGCTGTCGCCCTGGCCGGAAACATTTTCCTTCGTCAGTCATGAAGCCCTCATGGCGGGCATACGCGTCGTGTGTTTGGCCAATAGTGGCAATGTGGCGGCGCTGTCGGCCAAAGGCTATCGCGTCTCGGTATTTGACGATCCACACTCGCTTTTTAGCGCACTCACTTCAACCGAATTCAGGAGCACCATTGCGTCCGATCGCCGCTCGCAACAGCGCTATGACGCGATTGCGTCCGGCGCGACCGTCTCGATCGTACGCGAGGTACCGTTAGAGCGCCTGCCACAGGTTTCCTTATGAAACCCATTAAGTGTTTTACCAGTTTCACATTCAGCTATCTCGGCCGTGCGACGATACTCGCGGAAACCTTGAAGGCCGCTCATCCAGACTGGGAGATCTATGCGCTCATGGTCGATGAGCCGCCACCGGGATTAGATGTCGCCGTCGCGATGCGGTTTTTCGATCGCGTGATCTATGCCAAGGATCTAGGGATTCCCCGCTGGAAAGCGTGGCTATTCAAGCACGACATTGTAGAAGCCTCCACGGCCGTAAAGGGTCGTATGGCAAGATATCTGCTGTCACTGGGCGCGAGTCATGTGGTTTACCTGGATCCGGACATCGCTGTGTTTCATCCGCTGGATCGCGTCATCGAAAAACTCGAGGACCATTCCGTGATCCTTACTCCCCATCAAGTTGCACCGAATAGCCGGCTTGGGTATATCAGGGACAATGAACTGGCCGCTCTGAAATACGGCATCTTCAATCTAGGCTTCGTTGCAATCAAAAACGATGATGCTGGCCATGCCTTCGCCGATTGGTGGGACGCCCGCACCTACGAAGCCTGTTACGACGAAGTAGAAACGGGAATTTTTACGGATCAGAAATGGTGCGATCTCGTCCCAGCACTATTTCCGCGCGTCTATATAGAGCGCGATCCTGGCTTTAACGTCGCCAGTTGGAATCTCAGCACTCGTACGATTCGGTTTTCAGAGTCCGGTCAGATAACCGTCAACGATGTACCGCTCAAGTTCTATCATTTTACTAAAGTCAACGGCGCGGGCGATTTGATGACTGAAAAATATGCCGCTGACAACATTGAAGCTCTCGAAATATGGAATTGGTATAAGCGAGCGCTGATAGCGCACGCCAATCCTTCTATTCCGAAAAATTATTGGCGCCTCGGAACGTTTGACAATGGCGTGAAGATTCCGAAAGGTGTTCGTGTGCTTTTTCGGGCTAGAACGGACTTATATGAGAATTTTGAGGATCCCTATCACACAGGCCCTGGATCTTTTTTTGAATGGGTAAGTAATCAGCAGCCACACCTGCTAGACGAGGGTGCAGTGAAAGGGTTCGAGCCTGTTTAAGGACAATTGAAATGAACAAGAAAATACCCTCGGAAAATTCACGTCCTATCTTCGTTCTCGGAGACTCGAGGACAGGGACGCTGTCGATGCATAACTACTTTTTAGCCAACGGACTCCGGTCCAAGCACTATTTCATGACTGAGGCTTTGCAAACAGAACCCATACACCTGAATATCGAAGAAAATGAGCGGCATTTTTTTGAATTTCTGCAGAAAGCAGAATTCGATGCGTATTCAGATTACCCGACTCGCGCTTTTTACCAAACACTACATCGGGAATATCCAAACGCCGCATTCATATTGACGGTGCGTTCCTCGACGGAGCGCTGGCTTCGCAGCATGCGCAACTTCTTCAAGAATTTCAGCATCAACATTGACGAAGAATCAATGCAGGCAGCCTATGAGGGCTCAAATCAAGGCATTCGCGCATTGTTCGGCGACGGAAGCCGGAATTTTCTCGAACTATGCATCGACGATGAGGATGAAAGAAAAACCGCATTACTAGCAGATTTTCTCGGCATTTCGAGTCCTGTTATGCTTTCCAAGGACAATTCCAGCAACGATTTAGATAATAAAATACTTTCGAAAAGGTATAAATTTTATTCATATCAAGGCGAGAGAACACCTGAATTAGTTGAGTTTACTTCCGCCCCCGGCAAAGCGATTATTTCGGAGTATGGCTGGACCTTTTTGGCGAACGACAGCAATAGTTTCACGCAAGTTCTTTTCGGGAACGAGAGGTGGTCATCTCAGGAACGTGGCTTGGCGTCTGGGGTAGTTCTTTCTAGAATGAACCAACTACGGGAGATGGGGGCCATTTATTTTAAATTTATTGTTCCTGAAAAGAGCGTCGTCTACGGCGAATATCTCCCGCGTGTCTTGGCAGATATCCCCCGCGCTACGGACCGACCTGCCACCCTGCTCAGTAAAGACGTGCCCGAGACGGTCCATTACCTTGAATCTTACCTGCACGATGCACGTTCTTATGGCCAACTATACTTTCGCGGCGATACCCACCCGAACTGGTTAGGCGCATGGTTTATCTATATCTATATTATAGAAAGGCTAAAAAATATCGGGCTTGCGAAGGAAAGCGAGACTCTTACGATCAGCGATCTCGTCCCATCGGTTGGGGCATACGAGGGGGACTTGTGGTCACAATTAAATCCGGGATTAAAGGCAGCATACGTTGAGCGCTGGCGGAAGACTTTACCGCGCTATGGATTTGACCTGTCGATTCGCTTCACTATCCCAGAGGACAAGCGACTAGCTTGGCGCGTCGCAACACCAGATTATTATGAAAAGTGGTTTGAGCGAGAAACCTTTGTCTACGAAAGGCGCGACGGCCAAGGCTTGAAGGCCGTGATTTTTCGGGACTCCACGTTCGACTTCTGTCATGAGTTACTCGCACAACATTTCTCGCGTAGCGTTTTTATTTGGCATCAGGGTCAAATTTACCAGGAGATCATCGAACGGGAGCAGCCCGACGTGGTCTTGCACGGGATGGCTGAACGATTCGTAACTCGCTATCCGCATTTTTCTCCTTTTGGGACGTTGCTGGATTTGTCCAGTGAGGACTGAGTATGAACTGCCAGGCGATCCTTGCTGCAGTACTTCTTATGGTCAGGTGTGAATGACTATGTCTTTTAGGATAGCAATTATTGGTGCGGGTTGGTACGGATGCCACGTCGGCCTTTCGCTCCTGTCGCTACAGATGCAGGTAGATATCTACGAAAAAGCAGACCGAGTGATGAACATGGCTTCCGGGAACAATCAGTTTCGGTTGCACCAAGGTTTTCACTACGCGCGACACCACGGAACGCGCATGCAGTCTCGCGATGGTTTCATCCGCTTTACGGAGCGCTATGGTGGCTTGAGTTCGGCGGTCTCTGAAAATCTATACGCCGTACCTCGCGGATCAAGTATTATTGATTTTGATACCTACAAATTAATCATGGTGTCATCGGGACTGAATTTCATTGAATGCCAGAATCCAACTGATTACTTGACTGACATCGATGGAGTGCTACGCACTCATGAGCGCGTTATTTTGCTGGACCGAGCGCGACGCTATTTCACGGAACGTCTCGGAGGTGTGCTGAAACTTGGCACTTCAGTCGATGAGATTCGAGAATTGGGTGATGAGATGATCGTCAACGGCAAGCGCTACGACTATGTCATCGACGCGACCTGGGGGCATCTAAATGGACTTCCAATTCCCGTCATTTACGAACCAACTTTGCTGCTGTACTACGAAGGCGCACCCGAACTGCCTGCGGTCACGCTGGTAGATGGACCGTTGTGCTCTGTATATCCTACCGAAGACAGTAGTATCTACACTCTCTCAAGCGTTCCGCATACGCCGCTTGGACGTTTTGATCGTGCGGATGCCGCACGCGCCCGCTGCAATGCGTTAACGACTGAGGAAGTCTCCGAGAAACGCGCAGCAATGGAGCGGCAAATACTCCCCAACTTACCAAGTTTTTGCGATCGTTTTCGCTTCATGGGTATTCAGTTGGGAATCAAGACCAAGCCGATTGGAAATTTCGACGACCGCAGTTGCCATGTTTACCGGAAAGGTCGCAGGTTTTTTATCTTGTCTGGAAAAATAGACACTATATTTTATGCAACCGAACGAATTATATCCATGATCGGTTTTGATCACGCGGATCTAAAGGACGATGGAAAAGGGCCGATCAAAAAAGATATTCTGTTGTCTGAGATGGCAGCCCCGTCAAACTTTGCAGGGTCCAATTCATGAACCGTGCATTGATCGGCTACACTGGATTTGTAGGGTCTACTTTAGCGCGTGCAAGGAGCTATGAGTCAGTCTATAACTCCAAAAATATCGAGGAGATAGCAGGACGATCCTTTGATACCATTGTGTGTGCGGGTGCCAGTGCGGCGAAGTGGCGCGCCAACCAAGACCCTGCGGCGGATGCTGCCGAGATCCACCGCTTGATGCTCAATCTTGATAGGGTCACTTCCCGTCGTTTCGTACTGATCTCAACCATTGATGTTTATCGGAATCCCGTTAACGTCGATGAGTCGGACATGCCAACGCACGACGGTCTACAAGCCTATGGCAAGCACCGGCTGATGTTGGAAGATTATGTGCGAACACGCTTCGCAGATTCCATTGTGGTTCGTTTGCCCGGGCTTTTCGGTTTTGGTCTCCGTAAAAATCTCATTTTTGATTTTTTGCACCAAAATCAGACGGAACAGATAAAGCCAAATGGTCGGTTACAATGGTATCCCATGATTCGCTTTCCGAGGGATCTTGAGACGATACTGGAGAGTGGCGTAAAGCTTATAAATATCGCCGTTGAGCCGGTCAGGACTGAGGAAATTCGGAAACGGTTTTTTTCAAAAGTAGCTATAGACGAGCGCGCGAGCACTGGTCCGCAGTACGACATGCGCACGAACTTGGCGTCGCTCTTGGGCGGCAAGGGCAAGTACCACTTGGATTCTGAGCAAATTTTGGCCGAATTGGCGTCTTTCATTGATTCACAGCGGGTTGTTCCGTGAGACGGCTTGCCATTTCCAACCTTGCACTACCGACCACTATCGTGCCGGCCCTTCTGAAGGACCTCCAAACGGTCGGCGTACAAGGAATTGAGGTGGCTCCAACGCGCTTGGGCTCGTGGGCAGAACTTACCGACGAACGGCTTGATGGATATAGACGGCTACTTGTCGATCATGGTCTCCTTGTTTCTTCACTTGCCTCGTTGTGTTTTGATACTGCGGATTTACATTTGCTCGGAAATCAATCTTCGTTCGAGAGGTTGCGTGGCCATCTTCAGCGCGTTGCCGCCATCGGGAGCAGACTTGGTGCCGAACTTGGAGTCTTTGGATCGCCACGCAACCGCCTTCGTGGCGAAATGTCCACAACTGCCGCCGCGGAACTAGGTAAAGAGCGGTTAAGGAACTTGGCAGAAACAGTCGCAGCAGAGGGATTCTGCCTCGGCCTGGAACCCGTTCCAGCGGCGTACGGAGGTGACTTCCTGCCGTCTGCTGCCGAGGTCATTGCGATGGTTAACGCTGTCGACCATCCCGGCCTGCGCGTACATTTGGATACCGGGTGCGCGCTGCTAGGTGGAGATAATATCGCGGATGCGGTGATGGCCGCAGGTGATTTTCTCGCGCATTTTCATGTTGCAGAACCCAAATTGGGGTCGTTTTATGCTCCCTTGGCCGAACATGCAGGCGCCGCCGGGGCGCTGCAGAAAATTGGATACCAAGGCTGGTTGGCGATCGAAATGCTGGAACAGAATCCCGACCCAATGCCCATGGTAAAAGAGGCGATACGCGTCGCGCGGAACTTTTACTTGTGTGATAAGTAGTCGGCCCTGATTTATTCATATCTCTGTGATTCTATTGTATTTATATCCATTTTCAGATTATAATTTCTCCCGGTTTTGAGTCTATTCCATTGTATTTCTGTGAGTTTTGGCGATGAGCATGACGCCCGAAGCCGAGGATTTCTTCCGCAGCCGCTTGGATCAGATGATTGATCTGCGGTACCCGTTGGCGAAGCTGGCGTCGCGGATGCCGTGGCAGGAGATCGAGGCGTCTATTGCGCAGGTATTCGCGCGCAAGGCTCGCGCTGGGAAGCGGATTGACGATGTGGATTTGTTCGGCAGCACCAGCACGTTGGTGGGAGGCGGGATCTCGAACGCGGGACGTCCGCGCATGCCGCTGCGATTG
>CAIRSA010000223.1 GCA_903881085.1 uncultured Acidobacteriia bacterium | reverse complement strand
GCTGGAGCAATGGCCGCGCTGACGGTATCAACGGCCAAAACACGTGGTACAAAGGCTAATCCTAAAAACCCCAGGCACCCGGCTCCCTGGAGCACCAGAAGTTGGGCGCCTGCTCCGCAGTTCTTCTTACATAGGCGATAGCCGCCCGGATATTGGCGATCATCTTTTTGATCGTGCCCACCTCGGCGTGCATCTACGTGCGATAGATCTGCGTTTGTCCATCCGTTTGCACCGCTCGCCTCACCGCTGCCAGCAGCAGCGGTTGACTGGTCAGCGCTTCGCGCCGGGCCTGCGGGTTCGCCGGACGCAGGTACTAGTTCCACCAACTGTAGAACAGGGCCACTACCCTTGCGGTGAACTCGCTGCAATGCAGGTCCTGGTTTCCATAGCTGCAGCCCCCCGCACCAGCGCCGGGCCGCGTGTGCCCAACTCATCGAGCAGTTTGGCCAGGCCTTCTTTGGCGTGCCCCGAGCTATGCTTTTTGCCGCTGCGCATTTTCATATTAAGCACCAAGCGCAGGTTGCTAACCCAGTAGGTGCGCAAGGCGTGGCTGGGGTGCCCCGGCTTGTGCGGGTTGTAGCCAATCTCGGCGCCGTCCTGGTGCACGTACAAGGGCTTGATGGTGGTGTCCATGTCCAGTATTCAGGCACGGTCCAGCGTAGGGGACACGCTGCCCTGCAAGGCTTGGTGCATCCACGTTTGCGCCGCCTGCGGCTCGATAGCCTTGAGTGCGCGGCGCACCGAGTCTTCGCTGACGATTTCGTTCAAACCCAGCGCCTGCGCGGCCAACGCGTCAACGCGCGCCCCGCCCCCCCCCGCGATGTGGGCGTACCGTTTGCTACCAGCCAAGATGCTGAGCATCAAACTACCCAGCACGTCGCGCTGGCCCGGTGCGTTGGGACTGCTATAGCACGGCGGGCGGCACTGTACCCAACTCTCAAAAATACCAGCAGTGGCAAAAAACCAGGCGAAGTACACGATCTGCCCTTGCGTCGTGGCTTGGGCCGTTTTGTCCCAGCGCACGTGCATGTGGCCCCCCATCGTTCGAACCGCCACAGACTCATTACTGGCCTGCGCGACAGCCGTTGTTCCCGCCGACTCCGACTTGACCACCCGGCCGATTGCGCATTGACCAGTGTTTGTCGAGTGGCGGCGGTGGTCAATCGCTGATCTGCACAGCCTGCGGAAACTGATTAAATTCGGAGCGGCGGTAACAGTTCATTGCTAATCAAGTTAATTTTAGGCGCTATTTTTTTCTAAAATCTTCCGTTCGTTTTCGATTCTGCCAATAAGAGAGAAATAAACATCGGTATGCCACATTGGCAAAAGGTGCGTAGACAGGTCAATGCTATCGAGCTCATCTCTGATGGATTTGTAGGCAATCGCATCGCCTGGTTGATGTAATGCCAAATGGAGCACTCGAAGTCTTTTTAATAAATTATCTGTATAGCGTTCAATTAAAAAACTATAAATATTCTTCAAAAACTTGAATAATGGAAGTGTTATTGCCATGATCGCGGCCAACACCGCAAGCATGCGGGCGAAATAACTGGTAACAAGTAATGGTAAATACTTATTCAAGAAGGATGGGCCATTCTTATAATAATCTCGCGCCGCCTCTGACATTGGATACCGCGCATCGAATTGCGTGGGAAAAGTACCCGCCCGATGAAAGATTCCGGCGGAGTTATGAACCTCTTCGAGGGCTTTGGCGAGAATATAGATTATTTGGGTATTCAGGTCCCTGCGTACCAAAACAGAGGTTGTAGTGGCGATAAGCTCAACATCTTTAAGTGGTATCTTTTTCTCAAAATCGACCACGCCAGCAGGTAATACCAAGCGAACTAACTGCGGGTATATTTTTGCTAATGCCTCGGCTCTGGGCAAACTCATTAATCGAATTGAAGGATCACGAATCAACTCTTGTATATGTGAGGACTCAAGCGTGCCAGACGTGAGAATTGCATCGATACGCCCCGCTTTTAGTGCTCGAGTAGCATCATTTCCAACCAACCTTGATAAATCCGGGGGGGTGGTAGCGTCTAAATGAAGGCTTTGGGCAAGTTTGTGCCTCCCCGTCCCTTCCGCTCCAATCGCCACACGCTTTCCTTTTAGGGAGTCAAGGTCTGACCACTCGTGAGTCGAACGATAAAAGATCCAGTAGGGTTGATAACCAATCTGCCCAAGTGAAACCAGATTCGTCAATTGTTCATCACCCCCGCCATCCTGGGAAAAACCAACATGGAATCCGGAGTTAGGATCTTTCAATCGCTGAATATTTTCACCAGTACCAGAAGAATTTAAAATTTCCAACTCGACATCTGATCGAGAGAGAATTTCTTTGTAGCGTTGTCCAAATAGTTCATTGGCCCCCCCTTTGTAACCGGTCGTCACCATAATTTTCTCGTGCGGCGTAGAGTCGTATCGTTTCAACACCAGAACAAATATCAAACTCATAGACAATAGAACTGCAAATCCTATAATTAATCTGATTCTTATTTCCTTAAACATGATCGCTCCTGCCGAGGTTAATAGTACGAACGCCTCTATCGATTTATCTGAATTCCGCCGCAGTTGCAATACCCCAGCATAGGCGGATTCATGTCATTGCCGGCTCCCAACGCGCCCAGTTAACCAGTGTTTATCAATGAGAAGCGGTGGTCAAGCGCAGTTCGGCACAACCCGTCAAAACTGATCAAATTCTAATCGGCGGTAACACATAAGTAAGCTTACCGAGCGTCAGGCGGCGATTCACGAGCACGGATACGGCGGGAACGCCCAAATAGCTTAAAAAGCTATTTCGCAAAAGCACAGACGCGCGGACCCGACATTGGAAATTAATCGGATCGACGACAGTCAGTAGTCGAAGAGCGTCGCAACGGACCGAAGATTGGTTAAAACATGTTGCCGGATTGAAAAAAGTGTCTTAGCGAAGATGCACAACAGTTTCCGCTATGTAGCGTTCAGCAAGAGCTTCCGCTTCAGGTTGTGATTGATCGAGGGCGACTACATAGCCAATACGGTCGGAATTTTCAAAAGGGCTGGATACAGAGTGTCCCTCTTTTTTCAGGATGTCGACGCACACGATAGATGGATGCGTCCAGGCGGGCAGTTGAATACTTTCAATAATCCCTTGCACCTGGACTGTCACCCAGCGAGTCACGGCCACTTGGTGTTTTGGTGGCGAGAGCGTTTCCAATGTGAGACGTCCCAAATGCAGATTGATCAGATCCCGATGAATCGAGCGATTCATTGCATATCCTACTTGCCGGGCAATTTTTGCGCCCACTAACCGGGGGTTGATTTCTATCAGTTGCGGACCCTCTTCGGTCATCATGAGTTCAATGTGTGTTGCGCCCTGGTCGAAACCCACGGCATCTAATGCGGCGAAGACATATTCTTCTAATGCTTTATGGCGCGCATCGCCGGCGATTCTTGGCGTAAAGCAACTGCCTCGAATGGCAAAAGAGGGGGGCGGAAACATTACTTTTTCATTTACGCCCAAAAGATAATGTTCGTTATCGATCGTGAATGTGTCGCAGCCTATGAAGTCACCGGTCATATATCGCTCGACCAGTAGCCGGTCATTGGCCAATACTCCTAAGCCGTAGTCGGCGTGACTGGGCAGCATTACCTCGAGCGGGCTGAATAAGGGATCTAAATCCTCCTCCGTTCGCAATACGACAATGTTTTGTGAGCCATACCCATCGGCCGGTTTGATCAATACGGGCAAACCCAGAGTGTTGACCGCTTGCTTGAGTTCCGCAGTAGTCGTTGCAAGCGCAAAGTCGGGTTGCTTTAACCCGGCCTGAGACAGTCGAAGCCTGACGTCGAACTTGTCCCTGAGCAATCGCGCGCTGAGCGGGTTCAAGTGGTGAAGCTTCAGGCGTTGAGCTAATCGGGCCGCTTCGATCAGTCTAATTTCTATCAGGCATAACAAGGCATCCAGAGGGTTCTGCCGGTGAATGGCAAGTATTTTTTCTTCAACCTGGCCGTAGCTAAAATCCGGAACTTCGATTTTGGCAAAGGCTTGATCCAAGTAAGCTTTTACTTCCGCTTGGCCTAGATAGAGGGCCAGATCAGATGTCAGAAAAGTAAATGTGTGGCCCGCGTCAACTGCAGCTTTCAGAATATCCGTATCATTTCCGCCGGGCAGGTCAATAACAAGTAAGTGGGCCATTTTTCAGTTCTTTCTTGAATCCGGAGCAGATCAAGCTCAAGTTTCTGTTTTCGGTGCCGATACACTAATGGTGTAAAGAGATTTTCCGGTCAATCCTTGTGCCGGGGGCTTGCACGTAGAAGGAGAGTGTAATGGGAATGCGTATCGGTGGCGGAAGCGCACCATCCGCGGCGGTCAGTCAGAGTAGCGTTGCGCAGTGGCAGCAATCGCAAGCTGTCAAGGCGCCCGCACCACAGGCACAACCGGCGGATCCAGCGCCAACTGAAACAAAAGGTCATTTCGTAAACGCCTACGCCTAAGGTGGAATGTTGGGAGACCCGGCCAGATCTTATCTGGCCGGGTGTTTTTCTTTCAGCTACCTATTTGGCTGGACGTAGATGCGTGAGGCGGCTGGTCCTGATTGACCTTGGCGTCACCAAAGTTGTTCACAAGTCGCCCGAAGCGGTTTATTGAATAGGCCAGCTGCTCCTCAAAGTAGGGGGGCAGATCAAACCCTTCCTCTGTCAGTAGCTGATCAGCATAAGGCAAGCAGATCGAGTCACCGAGAACCAGGCAGCCGACGTAGGAAAACAGCGCCCTGGCTGAATGTATTCCAAGAGCGCCGCCGCCGGCGCCGGTTGATGCGCTGCATAAGAGTAGCGGTCGATCAACAAACGGGTTGTCGAATGCATGATCGATATAGGCCAGTCGTGAAACCCAGTCTATGGTGTTCTTTAAAAACGGACTCACCTGACCGTTGTATTCCGGGCTGGCGACAATTATTCCATCGCTCGAATTGAATCGACCGTGTAGATCGGCAACGCAGCCGATTACAGCGGGGTTGTCCTCAAGATCCTGGTTGAACAAGGGTAAATCGACAAGATGGGAGTCCAAAAACTCAACCGAAAATGTGCCTTCCAGTGCGGCCGATACACAGTTAAGTAAGCGAGTGTTGAGTGATTCGCGGCGTTGACTGCCGGAGATCATTAATATTGTTTTCATGTTATTCGGGGATGATTCCCGCTGTTTTGATGGCGCCGCGCCAGACTTTAAGCTGGTCTTTAACGTAAGCGCCGAGTTGTTCTGGCGTGGAACCTGCGGCCTCAAAACCCTGCCGGGAAAATTCGGCACGCACGTCTTCACGCAGCAAAATCGTATTGACCGCTTTGGACAGTGTTTCGGTGACCGGTTTTGCCATCTTCGAAGGGCCGAACAGTCCCGCCCAGGGAACAATCGCCAGTTCACCCATGCCCGCTTCCGCCATGGTAGGCACCTCGGGCAATAGCGGGCTGCGTTTATCCAGCAGGGTGACCAATGCGCGCAGTTTGCCTTCCTGCACCCAGTTAAGGGCGTTTGCCGGCGTGGCAAACATTACTTGTATGCGTCCGGCGATGAAGTCCGGCATCGCGGGGACCTCGCCTTTGTACGGCACATGCAGCAGATCGAGTTTTGCGACCGATGCCAGTTCGGCCATGGCGAGGATAGAGCCTGCGTTGCCGGTGCCATAATTGAGTTTTCCGGGATGGGCCCGGGCGTATTTTATAAATTCTGCCAGCGTTTTGGCGGGAACTCCCGGATGCAAAAACAGGAAAAATGCAAACTTACCGGTTGTGGTGATCGGCGTGAAATCACTGGTCACGT
>CAIRSA010000222.1 GCA_903881085.1 uncultured Acidobacteriia bacterium | reverse complement strand
TGTTGCATCTTCGCCAATCCGTCGACGATCCCTTTAACGTTGTCAGGGAGCCTCTGAAGGTAACCTGAAACATACCTCAAATACGAATAGAAGACAGTTGATATATCAGGGCCGCATTTGCATGATGACAGTCCGTTTTTATCTAAATAGCTGATGGCGTTATTGTGAGTATGCTCATACAAGTTGATCCCGCCCTTTTCCCCGATGGGGTCCCTCGATGGCCAATAGGGGATACCCGACGCGCTTCTCGTAGCCGTAGGGCGGATTTTCCGGCGCGGTTGTGCGGGTTGGCTGCGGCTCGCCGGGTGCGTTTCGTTAGACAAACGAAAAAAATCCCAGACGCGGTTTTTTCCGGTGAGATTGCGGCGTTCGGGCGCGGTCGCTGTGCTGAAGTAGGCCATTTTCCAAGCGCAGGGATAACGGCTTTGGGCGGCTAAAGGAAGGAAAATCTTCAGGCATTTTTGCCGGTTTCGGCCGGGTGGGTCTTGCCGTTCTTGAATTCGCCGCATGCGTCGACCCACAATTCGTCCAGAATCAGTGCCCGCGCCCGGCAAAGCCACCGTCCAGTCAACTCCTGTCTTGCGTCTCCGGCTCAGCCGGTTACACCTCGAGGACAATTCGGCCTTTCACACTTACGGACAGGTAGCGGTCCAGGTGCTATTTCGTCGCCTTGGTCTGCGCCTGAGGTAGTAAAATGTTATCTAATTTGGTGAATGCTCCTAGTTCTAGATCTCCCCGCTCTGAGCGCTTTGCGGCTATCACTTCGATATCATCAACAACAATATTGCCATCGTATTCAATAAAGCGAATACACAATAGTTTCGCTTCGTCTAAATTGAACCACTTAACTGTTTGCCATTTGAATCGCCTGGTGGCAGCGTTCTCAAATCGAACCTTTTGGGACAAATCGCGAAGTCCGCTCCCACGAAGCTTCTGAAGTGCGGTCGCTGAAGTCTCACCAATGTAAATTGTCCGCGTATGCTTAATATACGATTCAACCGCCTGCTTCAAGTTGCCATTGCCGATCCATTCGACCGACAAAGGTTTCAATGCCCTCAAATATCCCCAACGGACAGACCCAATGTCCGCCTCAATGATGCAGAACCTCCCGTCAGTAAAGCCGTCGAATTCTCGCTCGCCTTCTCTGAATTTAACGATTAGAAAACCTGGGAAGGCCTCGTCCAAACGAGACGCCTCCACCTCGCCATTAAACAATGCATCTTCCGGTTCCTTCTCCGCGCCTAACATCTGCCCAGACGTAATCAAGAACAGAATGGGGATCCAAGCCCCAACAAGAGCTACATAAATATTATACATGCAGTTATTTCTTTAGGATGGATGGCAGCTCCTTAAGCACGTCTGGCCATCTATTACTATGATCGAACCCAGGATGAAACTTTGCATTTCCGTTATCATCAATTTCGAGTCCTCCAGTAACTTCTCCAGGAACTTGCGTCACAAAGTCCTCTGAAAAGCTGTGCTCGTCTGGCGTATATAGCTTGGGCGCATATTCGGCCCAAGCATCTAACCTCAATAAACATTCCTTAGGTGGCAATTCAACCTTCACATTATCGCCCTCCCACTTAATATTAAGGGCCTTTGCGAAAAGCACGATATTCACCCAATTGTGTGCTGCCTTTCCGTCAGGGTTAAGATATGACGATCCGCTAAGTTTGAAGCACTTTAGATTAGCTTCTTTCAGTGCTGTATACATGATATACTGCCACTGAAAACACATCCAACCACGATGGATGTCCTCGTCATTGTTGGTATTGCCCGGCCTGTTTCCCCACCCTTTTGGGTGATTAGCCATGGTACGATACGCTTGAATCGCCGCTTTTGCAATCTTCTTTGCCTCTGCTTTGCAATCGTCTTCAGAACACCCACAACTACCTAAACACTTTTTATTTTCGCAGAGGTTCGACAACTTCGTAACGGCGTCCTTTTCAAGGGTCAAGTAATCATTGTCAGAAAGTTCGTTCGGTATTTGAGGTTTTTGTTCTTCGCGCCCGAGATAATCCAAACTGTCAAGCCCACAATTCCCTACAAACTCGCACAGATTCCTCCCGCCCCTTTCCCCGATCGGATCCCTAGATGGCCAATAGGGGATACCCGACGCGGTTTTCGTAGGCGTAGGGCGGATTATCCGGCGTGGTTGTGCGGGCTGGCGGCGGTTCGCCGGATGCGTTTCGTTAGACAAACGAAAAAAATCCCAGACACGGTTTTCTTCCGTGACATTGCGGCGCTCGGGCGCGGTCGCTGTGCTGAAGTAGGCCATTTTCCAAGCGCAGGGATAGCGGCTTAGGGCGGCTAAAGGAAGGAAAAACTTCAGGCTTTTTTGCCGGTTTCGGCCGGGTGGGTCTTGCCGTGGACCGCCTTGAGCTGCTCGATGCTGACCTGGGTGTGAATGGCCGTGGTTTCGAGCTTCTCGTGGCCGAGGAGCTGCTGGATGAAGCGGATGTCGGAAAACGGCGGGTTGCTGCGGTTCGTCACGGGTGTTGTGACGCCAGTGGGGCTGCATGAGTACGGCGTTGACCTGTTTGAGATCGATGGTTTTGGTGCGCCTATCACAACCGCATCCACACCACCCTCGGCATGAAACCCATCGACCGCTTCGGCCTTGATCTGGACCGCATCCGCTATCTCGCCGGCACCTCGCCCACGAATCCGCCCGCTACCTCCAGAGCCTCGCCGTGCGCAACTACACGCCCGACACCATCGAGGGCCGCAGGGATGCGCTCAAAGTCTTCCTGCTGTGGGCGCAGGAGCGCGACCTGACCCAACCGGCCGCCATCACCAAAGCCATCCTCGAAAGCTATCAGCGCCACCTCTGGCGCTGGCGCAAGAAGAACGGCATGCCGCTGGGCATCTCCACCCAGCGCAGTCGCCTGGGCACGCTCAAGGATCTGTTCAAATACCTGGTGCGCCAGGACGCTCTCAGCGCCAATCCCGCCAGCGAGCTGGAAATGCCGCGCCTGGAAAAGCGCCTGCCCAACGAGGCCCTCGGCATCCAGCAGGTTGCCTGCTCAACATCCCGGACATCCGCGATCCGTTAGGCCAGCGCGACCGCGCCATCCTCGAACTCTTCTACAGCACCGGGCTGCGCCGCAGCGAGCTGGCCCGGCTCGAAATCCACGATCTCAACCGGGAGCGCCAGACGCTGCAGGTGCGCCAGGGCAAGGGCCACAAGGACCGCGTCGTGCCCGTCGGCAGCCGCGCCCTCCATTGGATCCAACTCTACCTCGACGAGGTCCGCCCGCGCTTGCTGCTGCACGCCCAGGAGCGCGCCCTGTTCCTCACCAGCTACGGCGAGCCGTTCAACCCCGACGTGCTCAGCCGGATGGTCAGCAAATGGCTCAAACAGGCCGACATCAACCGCCCCGGCTCATGCCATTTGATTCGCTCAACCTGCGCGACCCACATGTTGGAAGCCAATCAGAAACCCAAGAACTGAGGCCGCCGGGCACACTCATGGGCACGCCGCCGGAACTCACGGAATTGGAAATGAATCAACTCATGCGCATCATCCAATGTGACGGATACGTCACATACACCTCCTATGCCA